>DASXKM010000148.1:0-2843 GCA_036496825.1 Puia sp.
GCCAAAGCGCTGATGGGTCCGATACCTCCTCCGGAATATACCGGTTCGGAGGGAAGTAATGCCCCGAACCACGGGTTGCCAAGATTCGCCAAAGCCAGTTTTGATGCTGCATATCCCTTTGGTATCGTCCGTTTGGACGACGACGCCATGCCCATATCTGCAAAGGTAAAAGTATTTAACCCGTTTGTTCCGGGTGATGCCCTTAGTAGCGGTATTCCGATCGCCGTTATCCGCTATGAGATCACCAATAAAACGGATCATCCGCTGACCATCGCACTGGCCGGTTCTCTGGATAATTTTATCGGAATGGACGGATCGGTGGTTGAATTCAATAACTGGAACCGGTCCATCAATCTGCTGGGCACAAATCACAACCGCAACGTGTTTAGACAAACTTCCAGTCTGTCGGGTATCTATATGACATCCGACAGTGTCGACCATGATTCGAATGCATGGGGAACCATCGCGCTGACAACCCCGGCAATAAATACCGGCCTTGAGATCAGTTACCGGACGCAGTTCAGTCCAAAGGGATGGAATGATAACGTCACCGACCTGTGGGATGATTTTTCCGACGACGGCTCTTTCAAAGAAGTTCAGTTTGATCAGAAAGTAAACGATCCGCGCGCGGCATTATCCGTCAAATGGCAACTGGCAGCACACGAAACAAAAGAAGTTGAATTTTTTTTAACATGGGATTTCCCAAACCGCAAAGACTGGAATGATAAAGTGACCATCGGAAATTATTATTCGACTTTTTATAATGATGCCTGGGACGTAGCCGAAAAGACCTTACCATTATTACCAAAACTCGAAGCAAAGACGATCGACTTTGTAAGTCTGATCGCTCAAAGCGATTACCCCGCTGTTATAAAGGAAGCCGCCTTATTCAATAGCAGTACACTGCGCTCACAAACGGCTTTTCGAAACAGAGAAGGATATTTTTTCGGTTGGGAAGGTGTGTTTGCCGCCACCGGCTCCTGTTACGGTAATTGTACGCACGTATGGAATTACGAACACGCCACGCCATTTCTTTTTGGAAGTCTTGCCATGAAAATGAGAAATGTTGAATACCAGTATGGTCTGAATGACAGTTCGGGTCTGATGAGCTTTCGTGTTTCATTGCCATTCAATAAAAATGAAAACTGGAAAATAGCGGCGGCCGATGGACAAATGGGTACCGTAATGAAAGTATACCGGGAATGGCAACTGAGCGGGGACGATGAATTCCTCCGCAGTACCTGGCCGGGTTTGAAAAAAGCACTTGCCTTTTCCTGGATCAGGGGTGGCTGGGATGCCGATCAGGATGGCGTGATGGAAGGATGTCAGCACAATACCATGGACATTGAATATTTTGGTCCCAATCCTGAAATTGAATTCTGGTACCTCGGCGCACTGAAAGCGGCAGCCAGAATGGCCGGGTATCTGAATGATCATGAATTTCAGAAAACATGTTCCGCACTTTTTGAAAAAGGAAGTCATTGGACGGATCAGCATTTATTCAATGGTGAATACTATATACAGCAGATCAGACCCGTGGCGGGTAAGAATATGATTGCAACAGGACTGATCGCGGGTATGGGTGCATCGAATCTGAAAAATCCGGACTTCCAGATTGGCGAAGGTTGTCTGGTGGATCAGCTGGTCGGACAAAATATGGCCTGGATCTGTGGTTTGGGTTACCTGGCAGATTCAAATCATATCCGGAAAACCATGGAAAGTATTTATAAATATAATCACGTGGCCTCCTTTGGTGACCATTTTAATAATATGCGGTCCTATGCGCTGGGTGATGAATCAGGGCTGATGCTGACTTCGTATCCCGATCCCTCGAAGAGGCCTGCAGTTCCTTTATCATACGCGTCTGAAGCGTGGACCGGACTTGAATATACCGCAGCCACAGGGATGATCTATGAAAACATGAATGCGGAAGCGTTAAAAATTATTTCAGATGTACGAAACCGTTATGACGGATACAAACGGAATCCCTTTAATGAAGAAGAATGCGGTAACCATTACGCACGTGCGATGGCAAGCTGGTCGGCGTTTGTAGCTTACAGCAAATTCCATTATTCGGCCGTTGATAAAGAGATTACCTTCACAGCCAGGCCGGGGAAATATTTCTGGTCGGATGGTTATTGCTGGGGTAATGTGTTCGTGGGAGATCACTCCATTAAGATCGCTGTGCACTCGGGAAAGATGGAAATCAAAACGATCCGTTTACAAGGGGGTGGAAGTATCACATTAAAAAGACCGGTTATGATTGGAGAAAATAAATCACAGGAATTCAGCTTCAGATAGGAAGGCGATGACAGATACAGATTTTGAATACGGAATGAGAGATCCCGAAAGGCATCTTTCGGAATTTGTAGAAATGTTTTGGATGTTAACCAATCATTCTGAAAAAGGGAAGGAAATTGTCATCATACCTGACGGAAGAATTGATATTATTTTTTCTATATCCGGGAATGAACAATTAAATGTTACTCTTTTGGGATTGGAAAATAAATATGAAGAAACCATATTCCCGCCGGAAAATATATTTTTTGGTGTTAGTCTTAAACTATTATCTGTTGAATATTTGCTGGGCAGCCCGGTTTCAAATTTATTAAATAACGCAAAACGACTGCCTGAGGGATTTTGGGGCATCGAAGCCGTTGATCTGAATGATTTTGACGGATTTTGCGTCAAAGTTTCTGCAAAAATAACCTCACTCATTCAGCCTGATATCGATCCCCGGAAACAAAAACTGTTTGACCTGATATATTCATCAGGCGGTTCACTCACTGTTAAAGAATTGACCAAAATGGTTCATTGGAGCAGCCGTCAAATAAATCGTTACT
>DASXKM010000149.1:0-6600 GCA_036496825.1 Puia sp.
ACAAAATCAAGATTGTACTTTCTGATAATGGATTCAAACTCCCTTTCAAATTCAAACATAGGCAGGTCGGGCAGAATGAGTCCGTCAATGCCTGCTGCAACTGCATCCCGGCAAAAATTTTCAAAGCCGTATTGCATAACCGGATTCATATATCCCATGAACAGAACGGGAAGATGAATTTCATTTCTAAAATTTTTCAGCTGATGGAAGAGATGACTGATGGTCATACCGTTGTTCAGGGCAATAGCTCCGCTTGCCTGTATTACCGGTCCATCAGCCAGTGGATCGCTGTAGGGTATTCCCAGTTCAATCATATCAACTCCCGCATCCTGCAGCGATTTCATAATCGTCATCGTACTGGTTAATGCGGGATAACCGGCGGTAAAATATACACTAAGTACATTTTTGCTTTTTTCCTCAAACAATTTCTTTATTCGGCTCATTTTAATGCATTAACGCTACCAATATCGATCACACCAGACCGCCAAATATTGGCCGTCAAAAATTAATATTCATATTACAGAATGCTTCATCTCTTTCATATAGGTATCCAGATCTTTGTCACCCCTTCCACTCAGGGAAATAATAATCTTATCCTCTCTTGCAAAACTTAACTTTTCAAGAATGGCCAGGGCATGCGCAGATTCCAGAGCCGGGATGATCCCTTCCATTTTGGCCAGAAGAAACGCTGCGTTTAAAGCCTCATTATCCGTCACGCTGTAAAACCGTGCCCTGCCAGAAGAAAAAAGATACGCATGCAGGGGACCGATACCAGGATAATCGAGACCGGCTGAAATACTGTGAGGTTCCACTACCTGTCCATCTGTTGTCTGCATAACCAGGCTGCGGCTACCGTGAAGAATTCCTTTTGTTCCTAAAAATGTTGTCGCAGCAGACCGGCCGCTGTTCAGACCCTCTCCTGCCGCTTCGACAGCAATCAGACGGACGTCCTTTTGATCCAGGTAATGGTAAAACGCGCCCGCCGCATTGCTACCGCCACCCACACAGGCGATGATTGCCTGTGGATATTCAGTTCCTGTTTTTTCTTTGAGCTGCCATTTGATTTCGGCACTGATCACACTCTGAAATCTGGCCACCATATCCGGATACGGATGCGGACCCACCACACTTCCAATAATATAATGAGTATCGTTCGGGTGATTGATCCAATCACGAATGGCTTCATTTGTTGCATCCTTCAATGTCTTACTGCCGCTGGTCGCAGACACCACTGTCGCCCCCAGCATCTTCATTCTGGCTACATTCGGAGCCTGTCGCTGGATGTCCTTCTCTCCCATATACACAATGCATTCAAGACCTTTCAGGGCACATACCGTAGCCGTAGCCACACCATGCTGGCCGGCGCCGGTTTCTGCGATAATTCTTTTCTTCCCCAATCTTTGAGCCAGCAGTATCTGACCGATTGTATTGTTGATTTTGTGGGCGCCCGTATGACAAAGATCTTCCCGCTTCAGATATACCATCGTACCATACCTTTCACTTAGTCTGCCGGCAAAATATAAAGGTGTGGGCCTTCCGGCAAAATCTTTCAGCAGCCTTTCAAATTCCGTCCGAAAATCCGAATCGTTTATGATCGACAGATACCGGGATCTGAGTTCCTCCACATTGCCGTACAGCATTTCAGGAATGAAAGCACCTCCGAATTCTCCATAATATCCTTGTTCAGTGGGTTGTTGATAAGATGTTTTTTCCATTGTTTTTATTACTATTTGGTCAGCGATTCCAGGAATGATTTTATTTTGACAAGATCCTTTATTCCAAGATGCGTTTCAAACCGGCTGTTGATATCTATTGAAAAAAGTTTTTTAGAGACATCTTCTGCAAAAAATGATTTGAGTTTACCGGTATCATCTGCTTCAATTCCTCCACTCAGAAAAAAAAGTTTATCAATATCTGCCATTTTTAAAATATCCCAATTAAACTTTTTACCCGTTCCCCCGTAACCCGCACCCATTGTATCAAACATAAACATGTCGCAAGAGTCTTCAAATGATTTTGTAATCCACGAAATAGGATCTTGTTCGCTCAAGCGGAAAACTTTTATAACAGTCACGTAATTGGCAATCTGCTCACAGGCTCTGGGCGTTTCGTCACCATGTAGCTGTACCATGTCAAGTCCGTATTCATCCACCATGCGCATCATTTGTTCATAAGGCGCATTTACAAATACACCCACTTTGCCAATGCGCAGTTTTGATTTTTTTAATTCCTCACCAGATATATTTTTGCCTGCGTACCTGGGCGATTTTGGGTAAAAAATTAAACCCGCAAAATCAACGCCCATTTCGTCCAGTTTCCTTACCTGATCGAGTTGCGTCATTCCGCAAACCTTTACTCTCATCGGAATTCTTTTAGTTGATCAATAAAGGAAGCAAATGCAATCGCGGGATCAGGCGCCTTCATAAACTGTTCGCCGATCAGGAAGCCGTTAAATCCGGCCGTTTTCATAAGCAATAAGGTTTCAACATTACGGATACCGCTTTCGGCTATGCGCAATTTATTTACTGGAAGACGTTCCGCGAGGCGGATGGAACGATCGACATCTACCGAAAAAGTTTTCAGGTCGCGGTTATTGATACCTACCACATCCACCTCCTCACAAAGATGAACAAGTTCACTCTCATCATGGATTTCAAGAAGAACTTCCAAACCCAATTTTTTTGCCTCTTTTGCCAATTCAAGGGTTTCAGCAGGTTGAAGGCAGGCTGCAATTAATAATATCACATCCGCTCCCATCGCCCTTGATTCAACCAGTTGATAAGGATCCAGTATAAAATCTTTCCGTAAAACCGGTATCTCATTAAAACGGGCACTCGCCAGATCCATGGTCGAACCACCAAATGAAGGACCATCTGTTAATACGGATATCACGGACGCCCCGAATTGAGCATATGCCCTGGTTACGTTCTCTATAGTCGCCGTATCATTGATAATTCCTTTGGAAGGGGACCTTCTCTTGAATTCTGCTATTATACCCGTTTTTCCGGGATCGAGAAGGAATTTTTTCATTGATAAAACTTTCCTGTTAAATCCCGGCTCATTTTCCAACTGCCGCAATGGCGATTCCAGTTTTCTCTTCTTTATTTCTTCCTTTTTATAAGAAACAATTCTTTCAAGTATGTTTAAAATGGACATAGTATTTCTTATTGCAGGGATATCAGTGTTTTCAAAGCATTCAACGCCCGTCCGCTTTCGAGACTTTCTACTGCGGCCATAAAGGACTGCTCATAATCTGAATAGGTACCCGTGCAATATAATGCCATTGCTGCGTTCGCAAAAACAACGGCATTCTGTGCCCAGGATCCTTTCCCTTTTAATATGTCAAGAAAAATTTTTGCCGCCTCTTCAGGACTATTTCCTCCATATATGTCGGAGGGCACGACCATACGCTTCCCCAATTGTTCCGGTGTCATTACACGTTCACCCTCGTTGGTTATAACGCGCGCATCACCTGTCAAAGACAATTCGTCGTATCCATCCAGACTATGTATGATAGCGAAGGAAGAATTGGTTTTTTGCAGCATATAAGTATATATCCGCGCCATCTCCAGATTATACACACCGATCAATTGGAATTTTGGAGCGGCCGGGTTGACCAGCGGGCCAAGCATATTGAAAAAAGTCCGGATACCCAGGTTTTTACGGATCGCACCAACTGCCTTTAATGCGGGATGAAAAAGAGGCGCATGCAGGAAACAAATATTTGATTTCTCGGTCTCCTTTTTCAATTTCACCGAATCGTTGCTGAGTTTATAGCCTAATTGTTCCATCACATTCGAAGCGCCGCTTACACTGGTTGCGCCATAGTTGCCATGTTTGGCAACTTTTTGTCCCGTACCCGCAACGATAAAACAGGCCAGTGTTGAGATATTAAAAGTATTTTTCCCGTCTCCTCCGGTTCCCACGATGTCTATTGTATCATAGTCTGCCAGATCTGCTTTGACAGCGAGCTCGAGTAATGCATCACGAAAACCCTGCAATTCTTCAATGGTTATACTCCGCATCAGAAATACTGTTATGAATGAAGTGATCTCCGATTCGTTATACTGTCCGCGGGATATACCGGACAATACCTCTTTCGCCTGTTCGCGTGTAAGTGTCTTGTATTCAAATAATATTTTAAGAATATTTTTCATCTTTTAATTCTTGATGCACAAAGCCGGTTGACTTGTAGCTTTTTTAATATTATGAATTGATCTGTTTGGAAAGCCAATTCCGCATGATCAACTCCCCAACTGGTGTCAGCACTGATTCAGGATGAAATTGAACACCCAGTATATCACAGGTTCTGTGGCGCAATGCCATGATATGTCCCGATTCATCGGTAGCCGTAATTTCCAGAGAATCCGGAAAACTCAGCGGGTCGATTACCCAACTGTGATATCGTCCGGCCAAAAACCCGTCCTTCATACCGCTGAATAAATCCACATTAACAGTATTTATCGTTTTTTGTCTTTCTGAAATGTATATGGGACTTGCCACCCCATGATATACTTTTGAAAGATTTACCAGGTTTCCGCCAAAAGCTTCCCCAATAGCCTGATGACCCAAACAAACTCCAAGGATGGATTTGGAAGAAGCGTATTTTTTTATCAATGGAAGCAGTAAGCCCGCTTCAGACGGCACACCGGGTCCCGGAGATAAAATAATTTTGTCATACTTATCTACCTCCTCAAGTAGAATCTGGTCGTTTCGAACAACATCCACCTTATCTCCGATGATCTTTTCAACCAGATGAACAAGGTTGTAGGTAAAAGAATCATAATTATCAAAAACAAGAATTTTCATAACCGCTGTTAAATTTTTTCTGCCAATATGATGGCACGTTTTAATGCTCCGAGCTTTTGATTTACCTCCTCCAGTTCAGATTGGGGTTTACTGGCAGCCACGATACCCGCACCCGCCTGATAGGTAAGTGTATTGCGACGGCTGAGCACACTCCGGATCATGATAGCCTGCGTACAACTGCCGTCAAAACCAACAAATCCGATACAGCCGCCGTAGTAACTGCGCGCAGTTGGCTCGTAACCACTGATTAATTCCATGGCGCGTATTTTTGGGGCTCCGCTCAGTGTACCGGCTGGAAATGTTACCGCCAGCAGTTCAAACGGACTTCTGTCTTTTTGCATCTTGCCTTTCACCTCGCTTACCAGATGGATTACATGGGAATAATATTGGACTTCACGGAAATGGACAACCGACACTTGTGTGCAGAGACGACTGAGATCGTTACGGGCCAGGTCGACCAGCATCACATGTTCCGCATTTTCCTTGGCATCTTCCAATAAAGCATCTGCTCTTTCTTTGTCAATCTCATCATTGCCGGATCTGCCACAAGTGCCAGCAATGGGATGCATAATGGCCTGACCATCCTTTATTAAAACCTGAGACTCCGGAGAAGATCCCATCAGACGATAGTCTCCATAATCAAAATAAAATAAATACGGGCTCGGGTTCACATTTCTGAGCGCACGATAAACATTGAATTCATCACCGGTAAATCCAAGTTGAAATCGCCTGCTCAAAACGATCTGGAATACATCTCCACGCAGACAGCTTTTAATTCCCTTGTTTACCAATTCCATGTAATCTGAATCCGTCATATTACTGGTTTCTGTTCCTTTTACCTGGAAGGGAAAGACTGGTACATCTTTAGACTTTATCAATGATTCAACCAACGGCAGCTCACTGTCGACACCCTCCACGTGATTTTCGCAGATGTAAAGCTCATCTTTGAAATGATTGATGGCTATCACATATTGATAAAGCCTGTAACGCATCAGTGGTATAACGGGAGGTTCCGCTTTCTCTTCCAGTTGTATCCGGTCAAAAAAACGAACCGCGTCATAGGTCGTGTATCCAAAAAGGCTCTGTGCTGTTCTCACCGGCTTTTCTTCGGACATGATCACATCAAAATGATCCATGAATCCCCGAAGCAGCGACGGAACATCTGCGGAGCGCATTGGATGTTTTTGGGTTTGGCGGCCCGGTAATTTAAATTCCATTTGTTCCTTATCAGAAATCTCCAAGCCGCCAATCGCATGAATACAAATAAATGAGTAACTGTTTTCACCTGCGTGATAGTCCGTGCTCTCCAGTAACACCGTATCCCGAAACCGGTCACGAACACGCAGATAGATCCCCACCGGCGTATATATATCCGAAAGTATTTTCTTGAATGTGGTATGAAGTATGATTTTTTTCATTCTGCGTGCTTGATATTAATATTGTCCGAACGACAAAAAAAAAGCCCCGGAAATAACCGGGGCCAGATATGTTTATAACATAGCGATCGCATTACGCGCCCCGACCGGAGTTTGTATGCCACCACCAAATTTTATTGAGTATCTGATTTGTCATGCTTTGCAAATATGGGTGCTAATTTTGAAATTTCCAAATCCGGATTAAATAATTCCCTTGGTAGTTGGCAGATGATTGCTGAGGGGATCCCGCTTTACAGCCATCCGAATGGCTTTGGCAAATGCCTTGAAAATCGCTTCAATTTTGTGATGCTCATTTTCGCCGTGACAGGTGATATTCAAATTGCAACGTGCTGCATCTGAGAAAGATTTAAAGAAA
>DASXKM010000150.1:0-2101 GCA_036496825.1 Puia sp.
TCCTCCAAAAGGACAACCGCGCTGACAAAGATTTCTGTTCTGACACTGGGCACGACCCTGATCGAGATGAATCTGTTTGGGTTCAGTGAGATGCGCGCACCGTGAATAGATGACATGACGGTCCTTATAATTTTTGGAAACATAATCCCTGAAGTAATTTTCAACACAACTCAACTCAAGCGCAGGCAGGAATTCTCCATCCGGTAAAGTATCCAAACCGTCTTTATTGCCGGAGATACCCGCAAATTTCTCCACATAACTATACCAGGGAGCGATGTCTTTATAGCGGATGGGCCAGTCTACTGCATATCCGTCCCTCGCCGGACCTTCATAATCAAAATCGCTCCAGCGTTGCGTCATTCTAGCCCATAGCAATGATTTTCCACCTACCTGATAACCCCGGATCCAGTCGAATGGCTTTTCCTGTATATAGGGATGCTCATTGTCCTTTACAAAAAACTGCATGGCATCCTCTCTGAAATTATAGCATTTACTGACCACCGGATTTGCCTCCCGGATGGCTTCCGGAACCTGGAGCCGGTGTTCAAATTCCCAGGGCTGCATATTTGTAGTGGGATAGTCTTTCAGGTGAACAACATCCCGTCCTCTTTCGAGCACCAGCGTCTTTAAACCTTTTTCACATAATTCCTTCGCGGCCCATCCGCCGCTCATGCCGGAACCGATCACAATTGCATCAAAGGTTCTGGCTTTCAAGCCATCGTTCGTATTACCCATATCAGTAAATTAAATTGAGATTATGCGGTTTTTAATGGAATGCAGCCCTGGAATTTTCCGGGGCTAATATTGTATCCGCGGATTTTCGTTAAATAATATTCACAGGTAGTATACGCCTGAACTGTTAATTTTTTTGTGGACTGGTAAAAGAAAGCCATGCCGCCATCGGAAGTTTTTTGCTGATCCAGTTCTGCAACAATGGCCTGTCTTTCGGCCGGAGTATTTTCAGTAAATGTTTTGCCGGTTTTTTTTGACACATAGGATTCAAAATCCTTCATTCCCTGAATATATTTCTCCTGATTTGCTTTTGTATAACAGTCGTCCACCATTTTCAAAGCAAATAAATGGGCTGAAATTTCTTTCGCTCCCGGACTGTCTGTTTTAGGCAGAATGGTTTCTGCCAGCTCAGCAAGCATACTTTCGTCATCCGGATCAATCCGTATGGTTTTTAGTGGAATTGAAACTTTCCGCTCATTTTGTAAACAGGAGGGAAGAAAAGCTACTCCAGCCCAAATAAGGAGCAACTGCTGAATGGCAACGCGTCTGTTTGGCATTTAGTTATAGTGTTATCGTAAAGATAAGCAGCCTGCCGGAAGTGACACTACTACAATACTACTTCAGAGCTGTTAAAATTCAGCCTGAATGGATTATCACTACTTCTTTTCCTGATCAAATGTTCATGGTTGACCCCTGACTGCTGTAATGATCTTCCGGGCTCTGAATAAACAAACAATCGTCTGACCAAACGGCTGTCAGATCCCACTTTCGCCTGATTGGAAAGGTTTCCGGAAAATGTTTATCTTTATAATGTATCAAGATGAAAAGAATATTCATTTTCCTGCTGGCATTTTTGTATATCGGAAGCTCTTGCGACGCATCCGTATACCTGCATTATTGCATGGGTAAACCAGTCAGTATTGGTTTTTCACCAGGCAAATCCGTCACCTGCCAGCGCTGCGGAATGAAGAAATCGGCGAAGGGTATGGGTTGTTGCAAGGATGAGCAAAAAATTATCAAGACCGACAAAACGCAAAAAATCACAGACCTGGTTTCTATTGACAACCAGCATAAAAAATTTGTGACGGTTTTGACTGCTTACAACGAATTCTCATTCAGCACCTGTCAGACGTCAACCGTCATTTATTATCCACTTCATGGTCCGTCAACAGGTGATGATCCCGTTCCGCTTTACCTGATGAACTGTATTTTCCTGATTTGATCTCTTCTTATTACCTGTCTCCCCATGGGGAAACATTTTCAGGCATTTTTATTCCTTTTAGATCATACCTCTTTTTATATAATAAATTAATTTATGAAATCCCTTCATATTTATATGCTGATTTTCGGACTGCTGATACAGTCTGTT
>DASXKM010000151.1:0-9547 GCA_036496825.1 Puia sp.
ATCCGGATCTGATTTTTTTGGATATACACCTGCCGAGATTAAAAGGCATCGCATTTTTAAAAACGCTTTCCCGCCCGCCGGCAATTATTGTAACAACGGCTTATCATCAATACGCCGTAGAAGGATTCAATCTGAATGTTACCGATTACCTGCTGAAGCCATTTGAGTTTGAGCGCTTTTTGGTCGCCGTAACAAAAGTGAAAACGGCTGAGACAGAAAAACAGAAAAATCAGAGCCGGGAAATCAAGGATTTTATATTTCTGAATGTTCAGAAAAAAAAGGTCAAAATATCCTTTTCGGAAATCATATATATTGAAAGTCAGCTGGAATATATCCGGATTGTAACATTAACGAAGGAGTATCTTTCTAAAATGAGTACACATGAAATAGAAGAACTTCTTCCCGCAGGTCTTTTCAAACGTATTCACCGGTCCTATATCATTTCTGTAAGCAAAATTGTGTCTTATACTGCCGAGATGGTTGATTTGAATGGCGTTTCCATCCCTATTGGCAGAGGCTACAGGGATGTGATTGACAATTTATAAGAATTGTAACTGTCACCGGAGGGGTTCACGACAGGCTGGTTCTCAGACATTTAAAATCTGAATCAGAGATCTTGCCTATATAAACAGCCGGGAGTCGCAAGCTTTTCCCGGTCAGCGCCTACTTTATTTTTTCAAAAAATACATTTGGGTGGTCATTGGACGTTCTTTAAGAAGTTGAAGTGAACCAGAGGCGCAGAATAAAGTCCACTCAATGAAATATCCAATTATCCTGTTTGCGATTTTTTTCGCATCCTGCACCAAATCGGCCCTGCAGCCGCAAAAATATCAGAATATAGTCCAGAAATGGATCGTACAGGAAGGACATGATCAGGCTGCCTGGAGTGCTGCGCAGTTTTGCAATCCTTCTGATTTCGGAAAAATTGATACTGTTGATCTCTATTATAATAACGAACCCGATAACCCAAACAAATTCGGGTACGCGGCAGGAAGTATTTATTTCCATATCCCCGGAGGCAGAATACCTACGGAAATTCCGGATATCTACGACAGATATTATTGTAAACTATTGGTGAAAGCTGAGTGAAATACCCGGCATATTTTATTGCAGCCGATCGTTTCCTATATAGGGCGCATTTGTATAGATATGCATATTCGCATTTTCGATTTCATTTTCCTTTTCAAATCTGAAACCAAGTTTTTTCAATAATTTGATCGAGTTTTTATTTGAATAAAGGGTAGTGGCCAGTACGGTTTTGAATTTGGGTAGTCGGGAAAGCATGAGCAGGATGGCTTTTGCGGCTTCAAATGCATAACCCTGATTGGTAAAGTCCGGAAGAAATGCAAAGCCGATATCAAAATGTTCCAGATAGCTTCGTTTCAAAATGGATATGATTCCAACAGGCGTTTTTGCATCTTTTGTTCTGACAACCCAATAATAGAAATTTTCTGTTGCCAGGATCTTATTTATA
The DNA here is from genome assembly GCA_036496825.1 of Puia sp. Classification (GTDB taxonomy): domain Bacteria; phylum Bacteroidota; class Bacteroidia; order Chitinophagales; family Chitinophagaceae; genus Puia. The sequence continues at coordinate 1,475 of DASXKM010000151.1, forward strand.
TAGGTGATGGCCTCATTTTTTGAATGAATGTTCCTGTCTCCTATATTCTCAATCCATCCCTTTGTATTGACAAGAGTCTGCAAAAAATCAAAATCGTCAACCGTAAGTAGATCTAAATTTAATCTGTCCGAAATTATTTTATATTGAATACCACGTTCTTTCGTCATGAGAAATAGTTAAAGATGATCATCTGGTTAAACATTTTCCTGAAAAAGGAGAAGCAATCAATATCTTCTCCTCAGAAGGGATTTATTTTCCGGCCGGGATGACAGGATTCGAACCGGGGTTAAGGGCTTTTTTTTACATTATTTTTCGTGCTAAAGTTAATGCCAAATTCACAATAAATATATTCACCTGCTTCAAAAAGCAGCAGGCAAATGAGTAATGAGGAGGAGTTTCATTTTGGATTCAGATGCCGGGCGCTGATGATATTTACTTGTGTTATATTTACAGGTATGATCAAACAACTGGAAATTTTAAGAAAAACAAGGTCATTCCTCATTGAACAGGTAAAAGATTTAAACACCGAACAGTTGAATCGCATGGTCGCGGGATTTAACAACAATATTATCTGGAATCTGGGTCATATGATAGCAGCGCAACAGGGAATATGTTACAAAAGATCAGGACTGCCTATAATGATAAGTGATGAGTTTTCGGAAAGGTTCAGAACGGGTTCTAAACCGGAAGGAACTGTTGCCGGCGACGAAATTGCACAAATCAGGCAGCTGCTTTTTGATACGCTGGATCAATTTGAAATCGATTATAATAAAAAAGTATTCGGCAATTATACGGTCTGGTCAACCCGGTATGGTGTTGAGCTAGGCAATATCGATGATGGTCTGGAATTGCTTCAATATCATGATGGGCTGCATTCGGGAATTATCATGACATTAAAAAGACTGGTCATAAAGTAAGATTTGAAAATGTTTGGATTGCGGAAAAGCGCGCTTCTTATTCTGGTGATTTCTTCTGTATTCAATTGCAGAAAGCCTTATGAACCGCCTGCGATAAAAGCCAGTAGTCATATACTGGCGATCGACGGGGTTATAAACATGGGCGCCAACAGCTCTTCACAGTTTGTTCTGACCCGGTCACGCAGTCTACTGGATACCATAACCGATTTGCCCGAGTTGGGCGCACAGGTGATGATTCGAAGCGCCGCCGGTACAAATTATCCGCTGATAGATACTGGTACCAATGGAATTTATATCAGTGAGATGCTGAACCTGGATGCCGGTCAGAAATATCAGCTTGCCGTCACGACCGCCGAAGGAAGTAAATATTTGTCTGACCTGGTAACTCCCAAGCTCTCCGCACCAATCGACAGTGTGAACTGGGATCTGGAAGAAGACCCGTCATTCGGAACGGAAGTTGCGAATGTATATGTGAACTCACATGATCCGTCAAATAGTACCAGGTTTTACCGGTGGGACTATCTTGAAACCTGGCAACACGTATCCATATACGAATCATTCTGGGCATTGGGACCCGGTAGCCTCGAATATGGTTTGTTTCCGAATCAGACGACACATACCTGCTGGTCGACAGCCCTGTCGACTTCAATCGTATTGGGAACTACCATCACATTAAATTCGGATGTGATCAGCCAGATCAAGGTTGCCACCTTCAATAAGGACGATCCTAAAATGGATATCAAATACAGTATGCTGGTGAGACAGTATCCGCTCGACGAGCAGGCGTACACTTACTGGTTGAATGTGCAGAAAAATTCACAAAGCCTTGGCGGATTATTTGATCTTCAGCCCGGCCAGCTTCCCGGCAATATACACGGAGTTACGAATTCGAAGGATCCGGTTGTGGGTTATGTATCCGCATGTTCTATCGGCGAAAAGCGAATATTCATCAGTAACGATCAATTGCCAGGGTGGCATTCGAATCCGGAAAAAAATTGTCCCATTTTAACGATCGCACCCCCTGACCCGAATAATGTGGTTTATTGGAATTATCCCGATACCAGTTTCCAACTGTATTATTATGCCAGCGGAGCCATGATCATTACTTACAAAACCTGTCTGAACTGCATGTATCAGGGTGGCACTATTGTTAAGCCGGATTTCTGGCAATAGACATTCTCTTCACCATCCGTTAACACATCGATCTCATCCTTCAAATAATTCTTCATATCATACCATTATTCATTACATTTATTTTGAATTCTACCCGCCGTCAGCCCTCTCTTCTCTACCCTTTGTATATTATTAATCATCAAAAACTTCAAGCATGAAAAAAACGATTGCCATGGCGTCTGCCATTTTTTTATTCTTTGCCTGTACGAATCAAAAAACCGAAGACAAAGCTGCGACAACAGATTCAACCGCGGCCCCTGCCAAAGTACTGCCAACAGAAATTGGAGATGCGAAGTATGTTGAAATTGGCAAAGCGGGAATTGCAAATCTTTCATCCGGGAATATCGACGCCTGGATGACCAATTATGCCGACAATGCCGTATACGTCTGGAATAATGGTGATAGTCTTGCAGGAAAACCAGCTATCACAGCATATTGGAAAAAGAGAAGGGGTGATGTGATTGATTCCATTAATTTCAGCCACGATATCTGGCTGGCAGTAAAAGTGAATGAACCCCAGCAGCCGGAACATTTACCTGGAAACTGGGCTTTGGGCTGGTATCTTACACAGGCTAAATATAAAACAGGCAAGCGGATGGCTCAGTGGGTCCACACCGCCATCCACTTTGATGCGAACGATAAAATAGACCGCGTGGTTCAGTTTCTGGACAGGGCACCCATTAATGCAGCTTCGAAAAAATAACTGATTTCCCGACCCCTCCCTTTATACAGTAACGGCATGGCATCATGCCGTTTTTTATTTCCATCTGCCGCACACTTTTTATAGTACCAAATCCAAAGTATCCGGCAATTTTCTGTATCGTATGGAATCAAACACATAAAGTGTTCCTATAATCAATGTGAAAAAACCAAGAAAAACAGTAATCCCCCTGGCTTTTGTAAGTGGATAAAATATGATCAGTAAACCAAAGACGATCGAGACAAGTCCTGCAAAAAAAATAAAAATCCGGCCACGAATATGTTTTAGCATACAGGCAGCAAGTGTTTTCAGAATGCCTACTCCAATCATCCAGGGCCCGATAAGCAGGGCAAAGGCAAGAAATGTCATAAATGGATTAAATAACAGGCAGGCAGCAAAGAGAATATCAAGTACACTTTCAGCCAGAAGCCATTTCTTTTCCCTTAATGCGGCATTGCTTCGGTATGCGACAATGATCAATAGTATTCCATTCAGCAATAGTGTCAATCCGGAGTACCGGGTCAGCAAGACATAGGCTCTCAGGGGGCTTAGCAGACAAAAGATTCCAAATAATATAAAAATTCCACCGGCAATAGTTAGAAACCACCAGAAATTTGAACTTTTCATATGACAAATCTATCTTTTTTTGAAAGATGGATTTGTGAAAAAAACAAGGGAACGCTGATAACAGTACTCCCATCGTGCCATTGGTGATGAATGCTGTATCCGGCATACCTTAGCTTACCAAATTGTTCGCTCAAATGAAAGTATTCAACGGATTCTTCATAGTCACATTTATCCTATTTGCCGCCTTGCAGTACAATGATCCGGATCCTTACGTATGGATGCCGATTTATTTATATGCGGCCCTTTTGTGCTGGCTGTCGATCAGGAAAAAGTTTTCTCCCGCAGCATACCGGGCAGGCTTTATCGTTTACGGGTCCTATGCGCTTTATAAAGCGTTTGACGAGAATGGACTGATAGACTGGATTACAAAACATAAAGCTCAAAATATTGCAGGAACCATGAAAGCCGAAACACCCTGGGTGGAAGAGGCAAGGGAATTTTTTGGATTGATCATTGTAATTGCAGTACTGGCGATCAATTATATTTATTTAAGCAGGCAAAAAAAGATATTTCCAAAGAAGAATCAGTCGAAAGCGGACTCTTAAAAATCTGAAAGCGTATTTGAATATCGAAGCCTGTAATTTCTTAACTTGAAAAAAATAATTTCTATGAGCGTGGAAAAAGCAATATTGGCTGGTGGCTGCTTCTGGGGAGTGGAAGAACTGATTCGTGACCTGCCGGGAGTCAGCTCAACTGTTGTCGGTTATACCGGAGGTGATGTAAAGAATGCAACCTATCGGAATCACGGTACACATGCGGAAGGCATTGAAATTGGTTTTGACCCGGCCCGAATATCCTACAGAGAGCTTCTGGAATTTTTCTTTCAGATTCACGATCCGACAACAAAAAACAGACAGGGGAATGACCGGGGAATGTCTTACCGCTCGGCCATCTTCTACCTGAATGAAAGTCAGAAGGAAACAGCGAAAAAACTGATTGAAGAAATGACTGCCTCGCATAAATGGCCCGGTCCCATCGTCACCGAAGTTATACCCGCTTCTGATTTCTGGAATGCAGAAGAGGAACACCAGAACTATCTTCGAAAACATCCCTACGGATATACATGCCATTTTATAAGGCCTGAATGGAAAATAAAGTGACAGATCTTCCGGAATAATTTACATTCATCTTTTCACCCTCCACATCAATCAGGAAATCTTGAAATATTTTATTGGTTACGATCTGGGTTCATCCTCGGTAAAAGCGGCTCTTTTAGATGCAGCGACCGGGGTTCCCATCGCTTCAGCCCATTCTCCCGTCGAAGAGATGAAAATAAACGCCCCCAGTGCCGGTTTTGCAGAACAGGACCCGGAAAACTGGTGGAAGGAACTGATCCATGCTACCAGTAATCTCCAGGCTAAATTTCCATTTAAGAAAAACGATATCCTGGCTATTGGTATTTCTTATCAGATGCACGGCCTCGTTTGTATTAACGATAAAATGGAAAGCCTTCGTCCGGCGATCATCTGGTGCGACAGTCGCGCGGTGGAAATTGGTTCATCCGCATTCGATCAGATGGGACACCGCTATTGCCTGGAACATTTTCTGAACTCGCCTGGAAATTTTACAGCCTCCAAATTAAAATGGGTCAAAGACCATGAGCCGGCGATCTATCATAAAATTTACCGTGTTTTATTGCCGGGTGATTTCATGGCTTTAAAAATGACCGGCGAAGCTGTGACGACTATCTCCGGTTTATCAGAAGGAATATTCTGGGACTTTAAAGAAAATGGCATTGCACATTCTCTCCTGGATTTTTACCAAATCGACGCCGGCCTACTGGCTCCGGTGGTTCCCGGTTTCGGAGAACAGGGCAGATTACATACAGCTGCAGCAGAATTGCTTGGCATCGCAGCCGGTACGCCTGTATGTTATCGTGCAGGTGATCAGCCCAATAATGCTTTTTCGTTGCAGGTGCTGGATCCGGGAGAAATGGCCGCTACGGCAGGAACATCCGGTGTTGTGTATGGTATTTCCGGGAAAAAAGGATTTGATGAACAATCGCGGGTGAATTCATTTCTTCACGTAAACCACACTTCTGAAAACATTCGTCTCGGAATTCTGATGTGCCTCAATGGCACGGGCGCATTCAACAGCTGGTTGCGAAGAGAATTTTTTCATCAGGAATCATATGAATCCATCAATGCAGGTGCTGCCGGAATAAGTTTAGGGGGTGATGGGATTTTTTGTTACCCATTTGGCAATGGCGCAGAACGAATATTGGAAAATCTGAATCCGGGTGCCTGCATCAGGGGACTTGATTTTAACCGGCACGGTAAATATCATATCGCCAGAGCCGCGCAGGAAGGCATCGTGTTTTCTTTAATCTATGGAACTGAAATCATGCAGAACATGGGATTGCCGCTGACACGCGTGCGGGCAGGATATGCCAATATGTTTTTGAGCAAACTGTTTTCACAGACTTTCGCCAACCTGATCCATTGTCCGTTGGAATTGTATAATACTGATGGTGCCGTGGGTGCCGCAAGGGGTGCCGGTCATGGATCCGGTTATTACAAACATATCAGAGAGTGTTATACCGGAATGAAAATCATCGAATACATTGAGCCGGATAAAAAAGAGGCACAGAATATCCGGGAACTGTATGAGAAATGGAAAGGAGGTCTCGCTGATATTCTGGTAAAAAAATAGCGTTTACTCGATTTTGCTTTCGAATGGTGATGCGGGAAGGCCGTTCTTATTATATAAATTCGGATCATCCGGATTATCCGCCCATGCATAACGGACATACAGAGGACTGCTGACAGAATCGTTCCATACGATCACATCGTCTCCAACAATTTTTGCCTTTGCCCAGACAAATTTTCTATCTGAACCGGCTATTTCAAAGTCGCTCAGTTCCTCACCATCCCTGTTTATCAATCCGCTTCCCGTGCTGCTGAAGCGAACCCTTATTTTATTTCCTTCAATACCGGATGACTGGTAAAGGGGACCTGAAACAACAACGGACGTATCTGCGTATTTTAATTTTTCAGCCCACAGAGCCAGCCGTTCCCCGATTTCTTTTTTCCTGTCGGGGTGAATATCATTCCATTCTCCCAGATCTATGGTCACAGCCATTCCTGTATTGGGTATACTCATTGTGTTCAGCTGAACCTGTCGTGTGGCAGCCCACTGACTTTCTTCCGGAATATATCGCACATCACTAAAATTGGGTAGCTGTACAAAAAGAAAAGGTATGTTTCCCTGTCCCCATTTTTTTCTCCAGTCCCCGATTAATGCATGCATCAATGCTCCATATTCTTTCGGATTTTCTGTGTTCGATTCGCCCTGATACCAGAGGAATCCACTAATCGTATAATTCGTCAGCGGTGCAACCATCGCATTGTACAAAGCGGAAGGATTATTCTGCGCAGAAAAAGCAGTTTTCCGATTTGAAGGTAGTGGCAGAAATACCTGACCCACTTTATATTCCCAGTCACCTTTTATGTCGATGCTGTCTCTGCCCGCGACGATATAATAAGGTTTGTCGGGTACAAATCCGCCTTTGCCTGAATTGTTGGTTACCCGTACGACCAATACATTTTTTCCTGCTACCAATGCACCTGCCGGTAACCAGTATCTGCGCTGTGGATACTGATAGGTAGTTTGTCCGACCGGTTTTCCATTGAGGTATACAATATCCGCATCAACGATTCTTCCAAGTACAATCTTCGACGGAAGTCCGATCATAGACGACGGGATATTAATTTCTTTCCGATACCATATTACACCGTCGAAGTCGCTGACACCCTGATCTTCCCAGTATCCCGGAACATTTATGCGTCGCCAGCCTTTGGGAGAATATTTTATATCAAACCAGGGGACTATACTGGTCAGGCCTTTATCATTACTCACCGGGACTGGCTGATCCGGAATATTATTTTTGATCATCGAATCAACATACGTCGCATTTTTATTCAGGGTCAGCGTATTAAACATGACAGGAAATTCCTTCAAACCGTCTTCACTGATCCAGGCCTGGGTTGGAGGACCACCCACACTGGCATTAATCAGCCCGATTGGAACATGGTAACGGTTGTATAGTTTTCTGGCAAAGAAAAAAGCTACAACTGAAAATTGCAAAACGTCCTGTTGATTGGCCGTCTTCCAGAATCCTGTTGGAAGATCTTTCTCCGGACCACTTAGATTTGCTGATGTTGGTATCCAGAATTGTCTGATCTGTGGGTAGTCGGCAGTCGCAATATCCTGTTCATATCTGTCCCTGTGCAGAATCATTTGGTGCACCATATTCGACTGACCGGAACAAAGCCAGACATCACCCAATAGAATATCTTTTATCAAAATATGATTGGTGGCGTCGATATGCATCTCATAAGGACCTCCTGCTTGCATAGGCTCCATGAAAACTTTCCAACTTCCATTTTTTTCTGTAACCGTTTTGTAAGACATGTTATTAAAACGAACCTTTATTTTTTCTCCCGCGGACGCCCAGCCCCAGATCGTGATCCGCGCGTCACGTTGCAGCACCATACTATCCCTGACCAGACGGGGGAGACTTACCTGCGCATCAATCCTCAGCATATTTAAAAAAAACAGAATCATAATGCTGATACCATACTTTCTCATCGATGCTGACGTTTTCAATATATCCTTACCGCCCACAGGTTTCATAGTGATTTATTAATGGCGAAT
>DASXKM010000152.1:0-2850 GCA_036496825.1 Puia sp.
GCAATAGGATATGTTTATCAGCATGTGGGTCCCGGCAAAGTATTTATGGTGGGAAATCTGGTAGCTTTACTGGGATTTGTTACCCAGTTCACCAGCGTGTTTCATGACATTGCCTGGCAATATACCCAGATTGTACAGTACGATACCAACGTGCAAACTGCCCGGTTCATTTCTCAGGATTTAAAAAAGCAGCATGTTCGGGATGATGCACCGGAGTTGCCTGTCAACTGGCAGTCCATATTGATCGACGGACTGAATTTTTCACATAAAGAAACTTTTTCATCCCTTGAAAAAGCACAAAGCCTGCACGATATTCATCTTCAGATTGAAAGGGGAAAACGTATTGCTCTGGTTGGAGAGAGCGGTAGCGGAAAAAGCACCCTTATGGCACTACTCAGGGGATTGTATGACGCGGAACCTGGTGCAGAAATAACGGTTGACGGAAAGAATACAGAGGCAGCCAGCATTGCTGAAACGATTACACTTTTTCCGCAGGAACCGGAAATATTTGAAAATACCATTGAGCATAATATCACCCTGGGTCTGCCCTTTGAAAAAATAGATATCATGGAGGTTTGCGATACGGCGCATTTTACAGAAGTGCTGAGCCAGCTGCCGAACGGCCTTCAGTCCAATATCATGGAAAAAGGCGTTAACTTATCGGGTGGCCAAAAGCAAAGACTGGCTCTGGCCCGCGGCATCCTGGCTGCGAAAAGCAGCGATATTATTTTATTGGATGAACCGACGAGCAGCGTCGATCCTAAAACAGAAATAAAAATTTATGAGAAACTTTTTGAGGAATGCAGTGATAAAGCGGTTATATCAAGTCTGCACAGGTTGTACCTGTTGAGCTATTTTGACTACGTATATGTGTTGCAGGCCGGCCGGATTGTTGCTGAGGGACAGTTTGCCGATTTGAAAAAAACAAGTTCCGTATTTATTGAATTATGGAAACATCAGGAAGAGAAGCTGAAGGCATAGCATCAGCCACCGACGTGGCATCTTAATTGATTCTTTTTTTAAAATAACACAGATGAAAGTAGGCATTATCGGATCGGGGATTGTAGCCCAGGTGATGGGCAAAGCATTTCTTTCCGAAGGAGAAGATGTGATGATGGGAAGCCGGGATCCTCAGAAAGACAGCATAAAGAAATGGAAAGCAGAAAATCCGGGAGCAAAGGCTGGCAGCTTTGCCGAAGCAGCCGCTTTCGGAGAATTGCTGGTTTTGGCTGTTGCCGGTCATGCTGCCCTGCAGGCGCTCGAAGCAACCGGATTAAAAACCCTGGAGGGTAAAACCATCATTGACATCACGAATCCTCTATCACATGAACCTCCGGTAAATGGTGTACTGAAACTGAGTACTGCATCTAATACTTCGCTGATGGAAGAACTTCAGCAGTTGGTGCCGAAAGCAAAATTTGTGAAAGCTTTCAATACGGTGGGGAATACACAAATGTATAAACCATCCTATAAAGAAGGCAAGCCGTCCATGTTTATATGCGGAAACGATGCAGCCGCAAAAAAGCAGGTAACGAAAATTCTGGATGCCTTCGGATGGGAAACGGAAGACATGGGGTCTGTTGAAGCGGCCCGCGCCATTGAACCGCTTTGTGTACTCTGGTGCATCCCGGGATTCCTGAGAAACCAGTGGACGCATGCTTTTAAATTGTTGAAGTAAATATATTTTAGGCTTAAGGCCTAAGGCTTGGTAGAGAAGTGTGTAAATGTGGTCGCTAAAATAAATAATACAGATTTCTGAACTAATGTGATTCAACTTTTAGCATTACACATTTCAATTACTTCGATTGTATAAAGTCGGCTAATAATTTCATACGGAAATACAGATTACTCATCATCAGGGAAATATTATTCCTGACATCCTTTAGTGATCCCTGATTCATTTTTTTAATATTTCTCAATTCAACAATTTTTTCGTCAATCTTATCAACCAGTTTCTCTGCGGTCCATCCTGCATATTTTTTATTTCTTTCATCATAAATAACAGAAGTATGGATTGTCCCGGACTTCAATTTCTTAAAAGAAAAGTTTTCGTTGATGGCCGCCTGAATGGCATCACGACTCAGCAGATCAATCATGGTGTCGTAAGGAGACTGATTGATAAACCCATTCTTAAACACATTCAGATTATCGCGCAATTCTATAATAAGCTGCTTTTTTTGCACGTCACTGGTCTTCGACTTTTTATACAAAAAAGCGAGCAGCTCTTTGAGTGGTGTAATACCGGTGTTCAGCCATTCCATCTGATAAATATAAAAATTACCTGTTAACCCGGAATTCAAATTAATCCGGACCGACATCCAAATTACTAAATTATTTAGTTTAACTACGAATCAAAAACCACTTTTATTTGATCTGTGAATCAATTCTTTATAATGAGGAAGGTGAATTTTCTTCTGAAGTCTACTTAAGTAATAGAGAATGGATATATTTGCACTCTTCGACTTGAATTGTTAATCATTAAATTTTTCAAAAATGAGTTTACGTTTAGGGGATATTGCTCCCAACTTCCAGGCCAGAACATCTGCTGGCGAAATAGATTTTTACGATTATCTCGGAAATTCCTGGGGAATTTTATTTTCACACCCTGCTGACTATACACCTGTCTGTACAACTGAACTTGGAAAAACGGCAGCGCTAAAAGAAGAATTTGCCAAGCGTAATGTAAAAGTGCTGGCATTGAGTGTTGACACCCTCGATCGCCATCATGGATGGATCAATGATATCAACGAAACGCAAAAAGTAAATGTCGACTTCCCGATTATTTCCGACGATGACAGAAAAGTGAGTACACTGTATGATTTTATACATCCGAATGCTTCGGCAACGGCT
>DASXKM010000153.1:0-9924 GCA_036496825.1 Puia sp.
GTCCGTCCAAAGGAACATTCACCAGTAAGTCTCTGCCTGAAATAAATCCGCGGCGTTTTTATATGAAAATCGAAAAACGCAATTCATTTCCTGCTACAACAGGCTATCCGGTGAAAGTTAATAACAACATCAGAACGCCAGTGATGCCAAACAGGAATATTACCGGATTTCATGATGGTCCGGATGTTCGTCTCATGCCCGTAAAAGAGCTGGCCAGATCATATAAGAGCATATTATCCAGAACGGTGAATCTGAGGTATCTCTCTTACGTGGAAACGGCCGGTGTTCAAAAGTTCCGGGAGATTCTTTCCGAATATCTGAATAGCAGCCGGGGACTGCAGACAAGTTTTGAAAATATTATGATCACGAGGGGAAGTCAGTTCGGCTTGTATTTAATTACCTGTGTTCTTTTTTCGACTGGACAAAATATTATTGTCGGAGATCCCAATTACTACTATGCCGATCATTGTTTTCTAAATGCCGGTATGCGTTTGATCCGGGTTAAAGTGGATGACATGGGAATTGACGTAGATGCCATTGAGAAAATTTGCAGAAAGAAAAAGATTAAAGCTGTTTACATCACTTCGCATCATCATTATCCTACCACAGTAACCCTGATTGCATCGAGGAGGATCAAATTACTGGAATTGTCAGAAAAATATGGATTTATCGTTATTGAAGATGACTACGATTATGACTTTCATTATTTAAGCAGTCCCATTCTTCCACTCATCAGCGCTGATCAGAAGGGCATGATCATTTACATCGGCACCCTCAGTAAAACCATCGCGCCGGCTATCAGAACCGGGTATGTGGTTGCATCACCTAATTTATTATTGGAACTGGCGAGATTAAGACAAATCATGGATACGCAGGGTGATCCGATCATGGAGCTGGCACTGGCGGAAATGTTTTCGAATGGTGAAATCCGAAGGCATATGAAAAAAGCGTTGAATGAATACCACCGACGTCGCGATTTTGTTTGCAACCTGCTGTCAGAGCAGCTTTCAACAGTTATCGAATTCAGGATCCCGGATGGAGGTCTTGCGATCTGGGCAAAATTTAATAAATCGATTCCCCTGCCAGCGCTCACAGAAAAACTTCGTCCACAGGGACTGATTCTGTCTAATGGACTTATCCATAATTCAGGCGCTGTTTCACTTAACTCCACGAGAATGGGATTTGCGTGGATGAATGAAAAAGAATCTGAAATTGCCGTTGGGAAACTGGTAAAAACAATCAAAGAGAAATTCTGAATATCGCACAAGTCGCGATTTAACCCACCAGTGACGCTGCTTACGCAATGAACGGCAAGATTGATTTCACCAACGGAAAAAGTTCTGGAAGGGCATTTCAACCGGACTATCACATTTAAAAAAACCGGTAGCTTATGTAGTCCAATCAAAATATACTTTTATATGGTCAAACAATCGCTCATCAAAAAAAGTAGCCATGAAAAAGTATCTGTTTATTATTTATTTCCTTGTCGCCGGAATGAGTTCCATGGCGGCTGTATCTGTCATCAACGAGAAATTGATTCAGTCATTTAACGAATCTTATCCAAATGCCGTTAGAGTAAAATGGCTGGAATATCCGGAAACCTATGCAGTCAATTTTGAGGAGGCAGGCGTAAAATCAACTATTCATTATAATAAAGATGGTAGTTTTCTGAACGCTCTTCGTTATTATTCTGAAGAAAAGCTTCCTTATTATCTGATCGCCACCCTAAAGGAAAAATTTCCGGGTAAAAAGATTTACTCTGTAACTGAGCTCTCCAATCCTTACGAAATTACTTATTACATCAAACTCGAGGATGCGAAAACCTGGAGAACTGTTAAAGCAGACAGCGATGGTAATTTTGTTGTGGTAGAAAAATTCAATAAGGCTTAAACGAGAGATGCCTGGACTAGCTGTTCACCAGCTGAACGGGTATCCAGGCATCTTCTATTCAATCTGTACGATCGCTAAGGCTGGCCCTTTACACGGTTGAAAAATTCATTTTGCAGCTCAAGGGTTTTTTTATCTGCCTTTATTGCTTTCAATGCCCTGACCAGCGATTCTATATAATGTTCATTTACAAGCTGGCCGAGTTCACGGGTTGCTTTTGCTCCTTCACCTGCATAATGGTTCGGATAGTCGGCATACCACCAGATGGCAGTATAAACATTGGGAATATCCAGCCTTTTTTGATTGGCACCTGATTCATTTGTCGCACTATCCATTTTTACCAGATCCGGTCTCAAATACAAAAGCGAAGATGTTTCTCTTTCGCCAGCATGCTGATCACCCGCAGGATCAGATTTATGAAGCTCGCTCATTTTTTTCCGGTACACTGAATCAGAACCGGGTTCAAAAAAATAGACTGCGTAATTTCTTCTCTTTTCGAGCCTGGTTTGTATAAAATACCGGATTAATTCCGGGTTCCCACCATGGCCGTTGATGATTACAATCTTGTTAAAGCCATTTCGCGCAATTTCATCACAGGTTGCTTCCAGTAAGTCCCATACGATCCGTTCGGGCAGCGCAAAACTGCCATACTGATGTCGCGCTTCATTGATTTGCCCGTAAAAATAATCCGGGAAAACAACGGAGTACTCTTTTTTTGTCGCCCGCGCCGCCCATTCACGTACCTGTATCAGATCAGACCCTATAGGCACATGCGGACCATGTTTCTCAAGAATTCCAATAGGTAAAATGCAAGTCTGGTTCGACATCTCCAGTGCCTTCGGCCATTCGCTGGCAGTCAGTTCATCCCAGCGGCTATGGAGTTCCTGTGCGACGCTGCCTGTAACTGCAATTAATAAAGCCGAGAGGAAAAGAGCTATTTTTTTGAAAGTTCGCTGCATATCGATATGAATTGTTGATGAAATGAATCAAAAAAAACTACTTTATAGAATTATACCTGGATGGCTTTCCCGTTTCTCACAAGAAATTTTTCACGGATTATTTTCTGAACGGGCACATCCCTGATTTTACTTTCAAGCCAGGAAATAATATCGAGATAGACAAACGCCCTCGTTTCAAAACGGTTCTTTTCATAGTTTCTGAGTCGCTCCAACAGTTTTGAAAATCCGGGTTTAAGTTCCTGGGCATTCATTTGAAATGATTTTCTCAAAAACCGGAATATTTCTTCCTCCACGAGGCTTAGATTTTCCATTTTTGCCATGAAGCGATAAACAGATTTGATCAGATATTCCAATAAATTGTCATTGCCTAGTTCATAGTGGGCAATCAAATGTAACAATCGCGAATAACATTGGAGATCCGTTCGCAGATCCATTTTCCAATTGATGATCTTATTGAGGTATTTGATTGTATTTTCGTAATCCCCGCTGCCAAAATAGAGACTGGCAAATTTGTAATAAAACACCAGTATCCGATGCCTGTCCAGATAGATTTCATATTCCTTTAGTTTTTCTTCAATATAAGGTACCAGGCCAAGTCCTTCTGAAAAAGTACCATCAATAAAATGTTTGTTGATTTTTGCGATATGCAGGTAAAGGAAAGTCTGTATGCGGTTGTTATCATTCTCCTGTACCTCATCTGAATTGAAAAATATTTCAAAGCGGTGAAGTGTTTCCAGAAATTTCGGGTAATTCAGCAAATCGAAATGTGCACCCAGTAAATTATGCATGCCTTTGATATAATGCGCCGTTTCAATCTGGATCATGGCCGGCTCCTTTTCGAAAAGTTCCACCCAGCGGTGTGTATAACGGTAGTAGGAAAGAAAATCCTGACCGATAAACGTAAACCAGCTATGACATTGAAAAAGATACAGATTCTCATAAAATCCGTTATTGGATGGCATTGGAACCGGTAGTCTTGTCTCAAAAAATTCTTTGACGGCAATTTCATCTTTTTCATTGCGAGCCACTCCATGCTGGATATACCAGCTATACAGTTGAAGGGAAAGGCTGGAAAGTTTCCCGGCCAGGTGAATCTTTTCATTTACGGCTTCCATTTCATCAGCCAGTTTCAGGGCGCGATCCTGGATACTCCTCGTGATATGAAGGGCCTCGATTTTTTGTTCAAACAGTAGGACCTCCAATACATAACTATATTGATGAAATTGCCGGGCATATTCCTTGATGCGGTCAAGCACTTTCAGGCTTTGCAGATAAAGTCCCTGGTTATAAAGGATTTCAGCATAATCCACCTGTTCATGTAACTGGATAACGATATTCTGTTCCCCCCGAATAAGTCTTAAACTGCTCAGTATTTGTTTATATAAATGAGCCTTGATATTTGAAAGCTGCTGTTTGCTCAGCTGTTTGTTTTTCTTCAAGAGACCAGCTTCATCATACGACTCCATTTTATCCAGGGCATCGAATAAATAAATGATTTTCAGGTTCTCAGAAGCGGAATTACGCTTCACATACAGCTTAAAATTGCGTTTCTCCGACTTTTTCAGAGATTTAACAAGTTGAAACAAGGTATCAGAAGAGCGGTTGGGCATCGTAATTTGGAACGTCTAAATTAAGGACTGGCGCGGGTTTCAGAAGATAAACACCCCTTTCTGAACTGTAATTCAAACGGGATTTTGATTTGTACGTTGAACCAAACAAAAATAACTTCGAAACAACTCATTTCCCAAAACGATATGAAAACCGACAAAATATTCATTTTCGACACCACCCTACGCGATGGGGAACAGGTTCCCGGCTGTAAACTGAACACCAAGGAAAAGCTGGAACTGGCCCTGGAACTGGAAAATCTGGGCGTTGACATTATAGAAGCTGGTTTCCCGATTTCAAGTCCTGGTGATTTTCATTCGGTGGAAGAGATTTCAAAAGTAGTCAGAAACGCCAGTGTCTGTGCACTCAGCCGGGCCGTGAAAGCAGATATAGAAGCTGCCGGGGAGGCATTAAAGAAAGCCAGACATCCGCGAATACATACCGGTATCGGCACTTCCGACCTTCATATCAAAGCAAAATTCAATTCCAATCGGGAAGAGATTATTGAGCGCGCTGTGCAGGCCGTTAAATGGGCCAGGAACCTGGTGGCAGACGTGGAATTTTATGCAGAAGACGCAGGACGAACGGATAACGCTTACCTGGCGCGTGTAGTGGAAGCCGTCATAAAAGCAGGGGCCACGGTGGTCAATATTCCGGATACGACCGGTTATTGTCTGCCTTATCAATACGGAGAAAAAATCAGTTATCTAGTAAACCATGTAATTAATATAGATAAAGCAATTATTTCATGTCATTGCCATAATGATCTTGGACTGGCAACGGCTAATTCAATTGCAGGAATCATCGCCGGAGCCCGCCAGATCGAATGTACCATCAATGGTTTGGGTGAAAGAGCCGGCAATACAGCTTTGGAGGAAGTCGTCATGATTATAAAACAACATGCGGATTTAGGATTCACCACAGGCATTAAAACCCAGTCTCTGAATCCGGTGAGCCGACTGGTGTCAGAAACCATGCGTATGAATGTACAACCCAATAAAGCCATCGTGGGCTCTAATGCATTCTCGCATTCATCCGGAATACACCAGGACGGATTTTTAAAAGATGCTCAAACGTATGAGATTATCAATCCGGATGAAGTAGGTGCCGACGGATCCAAAATCGTGCTGACTGCCCGCAGTGGCCGTAGTGCACTGGCCCATCGCCTTCGGATACTCGGTTATGAATTTACACGCAACGAAATCGACATCCTGTATAACGAATTCCTACGTTTGGCGGATACAAAAAAAGAAGTGGGCGAAGAAGATTTGCACGAACTCGCAAAAATCACTGCAAATGCTTAAATCAAACCGCTCCTTCAACCGAATGAAAGAGGAATGCAGAGAACGCGCCAGCAAATAATATATGAAGCCAAAAACATTATTCGAAAAAATCTGGGAGACACACGTAGTGAAAACCATCGAGGATGGCCCGGCCGTATTGTATATCGACAAACATTTTATACACGAAGTAACCAGTCCGCAGGCCTTTAAGGGACTGGAACAAAGGGGACTCCCGGTTTTCAGACCGGAACAAATTGTAGCTACTGCAGATCATAATGTACCCACCGAAAATCAACACCTACCCATTAAGGAAGCACTCTCACGCCTGCAGGTTGATACGCTGGATAAGAATTGCAAAAAATTTGGAATCGAATTGTATGGTCTGGGTCATCCCTACCAGGGGATTGTCCATGTCATCGGACCCGAAATGGGATTCACCCAACCCGGCATGACCATCGTTTGTGGCGACAGCCATACTTCTACACACGGTGCCTTCGGCACGATCGCTTTTGGCATAGGTACGAGCGAAGTGGAAATGGTGATGGCCACACAATGTCTGATGCAAACAAAACCCCGGCTTATGCGCATCAATGTCGAAGGCAAACTCCATCACGGCGTCTTATCAAAGGACATCATATTGTATATAATATCAAAAATATCTGCCAGTGGAGCTACAGGCTACGCGGTCGAATATGCAGGTTCTGCCATCCGAAGCCTCTCGATGGAAGCAAGAATGACCATATGTAATATGAGTATTGAGATGGGCGCCCGTTGCGGCATGATTGCACCGGATGAAACGACTTTCAACTATATGCAGGGAAGAAAGTTTGTGCCGAAGGGTGATAGGTGGAATAGTTCCCTCGCACACTGGAAAACGCTTTTCACTGACGACGGCGCAGAATTCGATGCTGAATTAAATATCGACGCCTCAGAAATAGAGCCGATGATTACTTATGGCACGAATCCGGGTATGGGCATTGGCATCAGCGGCCATGTACCCAATCTGCGGGACCTGGAGGAAAAAGAAAAACATTCATTTGAAAAATCACTCCAGTATATGGGCCTTGAACCCGGAATGGGAATAAAGGGCAAAAAGATAGATTATATTTTTATTGGCAGTTGCACAAACAGTCGTATAGAAGATCTCCGGCTTGTCGCTGATTTTGTAAAAGGAAAACAAAAAGCAAAAGACGTTGAGGTATGGATCGTACCGGGAAGTAAACAGGTGGAAAAACAGGCGCATGAGGAAGGGATCGATAAAATTTTCGAAGCAGCCGGATTTATTCTCCGCCAGCCGGGATGTTCAGCCTGCCTGGGCATGAATGAAGATAAAATTCCTGCCGGGAAATATTGTATTTCCACCAGCAACCGGAATTTCGAAGGGCGTCAGGGACCCAATGCAAGAACTTTTCTGGCGAGCCCATTAACAGCAGCCGCAGCTGCGATAACAGGCAGAGTCACTGATGTCAGAGAACTGATATAGTGAGGTGAATGTTGAAATGTAAAGATGAATGAATGTGGAAGTTGAATTTTAAATAATCATTTGAAAATATAAAATCGGCCATTACTTGTGAAAGCGATAAGAAAAATAGTCAGTACCGGGGTTCCCATAAATATCGAAAATATCGATACGGATCAGATTATACCCGCACGTTTTCTAAAAGCAACAAACCGGGAAGGATTCGGTAAAAATCTGTTCCGTGACTGGCGTTATGAAAATGATAATGAAAATACACCCCGGAAGGATTTTGCACTAAATGATCCTCGTTATACGGGAAAAATATTGGTGGCTGGTAAAAATTTTGGATGCGGCTCTTCCCGCGAGCACGCAGCCTGGGCGATCAAGGATTATGGATTTGATGTGGTTGTCAGCAGTTTTTTTGCTGATATCTTTAAAAACAATGCGCTGAATAATTTTTGTCTGCCTGTTACCGTAAGTGATGAATTTTTAAAGGATTTGTTCACGGCGATTGACATCAGGCCCTCCACGCAAATCCAGGTCGACCTGGAAAGTCAGCTCATCCACTTCGAAGGAAAAAATGCAATAATAAAAGAGAAATTTGATATCAGTCCTTATAAAAAAACCTGTTTGCTAAATGGATATGATGATATTGATTATCTGCTGAGCATGAAGGAAGAAATCACCGCTTTCGAAAAGAAAGCCCACATCCCGAATACTATATGAAAAAAAATATTGTCATTATTGAAGGCGATGGCATCGGTCCGGAAGTAACCCGTCAGGCTGTCAAAGTCTTAAACGCCATTGCGGAATGTTTTCACCATGAATTTCAATACCGGTACTGTCTGATGGGGGCCATAGCAATAGATAAAACGGGAAACCCGCTCCCCGACGAAACAATTAAACTCGCGCTTGAATGTGATGCCATTCTCTTTGGTGCGATCGGACATCCGAAATATGATCAGGATCCAACGGCCAAAGTTCGCCCTGAGCAGGGATTGCTTAAACTCAGAAAATCCCTGCAACTGTTTGCGAATATCCGGCCGGTCAGCACCTATCCTTCCCTCCATCATCTTTCTCCTCTGAAAACAAAAAATATAGAAGGCGTTGATTTTATCATCTTCCGCGAACTGACAGGTGGTATTTATTTCGGAAAGAAAGAAACGAATGCCGACCAGACGGTCGCTTCAGACGATTGTACATACAGCAGAGAAGAAATTGAACGCATAGCCCACCTGGCTTTCAAACAAGCGCTTATTCGCAGAAAAAAACTGACACTGGTGGATAAGGCCAACGTGCTGGAAACTTCCAGATTGTGGAGAAAGTGGGTTCAGGAAATTTCCAAAAGCTATCCGGACGTAACACTCGACTTCCTTTTTGTCGACAATGCTGCCATGCAGATTATTCTGAACCCAAAACAATTCGATGTTATACTGACCGAAAATATGTTTGGGGATATCCTCAGCGACGAAGCCAGTGTGATCAGTGGGTCCCTCGGACTTCTTCCTTCCGCCTCGGTTGGAAATGGACCTGCGCTTTTCGAACCGATTCACGGTTCCTATCCACAGGCGGCAGGAAAAGATATTGCCAACCCGCTCGGATCGATTTTATCGGCTGCCATGATGCTGGATCATTTTGAATTGCATAAAGAAGCAGAGCTGGTGCGGGAAGCAGCAGAATGGACACTGATGCATGGCTTTGTTACCAAGGATATTGATCCTGTGAATTTTTATTTTACAACAACGATTGGTGAACTGATCAGCGATTATCTCGTCGGAAAGATTTCCGGCACAGAACTCAATCAGGAAAATATTGCGCTCAGAAAGTCGACGATCATTTAGTTCTTTGTTTTATAAATCGCGGTTCGTATATTCGCATTCAACTCGTCCTTCATGTTGAAAAGCAGTATATATAATAAAGACTTCATCACACGCCTTGTGGTGGTCATTATTATTGTGCTGACTCTTTCCGGAGGCGCTTGATCGTATAAAATTTTCAAAAACAATAACGACCCGCCTCCAAAAAGGCGGGTTTCTTTTTTTATGGCAGAACTCAACAAATATTCCAGCACGCTGACACAGGACGAGACCCAACCGGGCGCCCAGGCAATGTATTATGCAATAGGCTTTAGTGAAGCTGATTTTAAAAAAGCCCAGGTGGGTATCGCAAGTATGGGATGGGACGGAAATCCCTGCAACATGCACCTGAATGACCTGGCTAAATCTGTAAAAGCAAGTATTAATAAAACGGATTTACTGGGACTGGTTTTTCATACCATCGGTGTGAGCGACGGAATCAGTATGGGCACCGACGGTATGCGGTATTCTCTGGTTAGTCGTGATATTATCGCCGATAGCATAGAAACCAATGCGGGTGCGCAGTATTATGATGCCATCGTGACCATTCCCGGTTGTGATAAAAATATGCCTGGTTCTATTATGGCTATGGGTAGATTGAACCGTCCGGGTATCATGTTGTACGGTGGAACCATTGCGCCGGGACATTATAAGGGACAGGATTTGAATATCGTATCGAACTTTGAAGCTCTCGGTCAGAAAATTGCCGGAAATTTAAGCGAAGCGGATTTCAAAGGCATTGTGCGAAATAGCTGTCCGGGTGCGGGTGCCTGTGGTGGAATGTACACTGCCAACACGATGGCAAGCGCCATCGAAGCCATGGGTATGAGTCTTCCCTATTCTTCTTCAAATCCCGCGCTGAGCGATGACAA
>DASXKM010000154.1:0-13616 GCA_036496825.1 Puia sp.
CAATCTTACAGAAGCGGGATACACTGACAATATCGAGGGGCTCGCCGTTAACGGATCTGATGTATATGTTTCCGTGATCACCAGTGTGCCGGGAAGCCCAAACGGCATACCAAGATATTATAAAAATGGTGCGGCCGTAAATTATACGGGTACTGCCGGGGGTTACGGAACCAGAATTTTTGTAAGGGAGAGGTAGTGCTACTACTCTCTATGTTTCGCCGATAACTAAGGTTCGGCAATAGAAATAATTCCTTCTTTTTCAAGTTCCTTTAATTTTTATTAAAGGCTTTTATTCTTCACTATGCGGAATTTCATAGCAATAATCATTTTCACATTTGGATGATATCCGATTCCTGGCGAGTGTTCACCTTAAGGGCAAACGTATTAACTTAGGAAGATTGAACACGGATTTCAATATTTATTACCTAAACAGTTTATTCGATGAAAGTAAAAGAATTACGAATCATCCTTACGGTAGATCACCTGGATGAGATAATAAAATTTTATCGTGATGTGGCGGGCTTAAAGACATCCAAAGAATGGCGCGATGCCAGTGGCAGTGGAATCATACTGGAGGCAGGAAAGGCCTCGCTTGAACTGATAGATAATCAAGATGCCGCCAGCATCGATGAAATTGAAGTTGGCAGGCGGATAGCCGGCCCGGTCAGACTAGCACTGAATATTGGAGAAAATATAGAAGATGCTTCGGAAAGATTCATCGCTGGTGGTGCGATCGCCCTGGCAGATACCAAACAAGCTCCCTGGAGTAAAGTAAAACGTTTACAGGATCCTTCAGGAATGCAATTCACTTTGTTTGAGACCTCCACTTTGTTTGACAATGAATATGGATCTAAATAATATTTATGTACGATTTTATAGGTGATATACACGGCCACGCGGACAAATTGGAAGAATTACTTACAAGGCTGGGTTATGGTCTGAAAGGAAATTCTTATGCCCATCCTGACAGAAAAGCATTTTTCGTGGGTGATTATATTGACAGAGGCCCAAAAATTAAAAAGACTTTGAAAATTGTACGGTCGATGGTGGAAGATGAAAGGGCCATTGCTCTTATGGGTAACCACGAATACAACGCGCTCTGTTTTCACGCAAAAAATAAGGCCGGAGGCCATTTAAAAAAACATTCCATAAAAAATATCATACAGCATTACGAAACGCTAAAACAATTTCAGAATAAACAGGATGAATATGAAGAATACCTGAAGTGGTTTAAGACCCTTCCGCTGTTTTATGAAACTACCAGCTTCAGGGCAGTGCATGCAGCCTGGGACAACGGCAGTATCCGTTTTTTACGCGATCATCTTTTCCAATCCAAACTGACAGATCAATTGCTGGAGCAGTCTGTCGTAAAAGATTCACCATTTTACAATGCAATAGAAGCTGTATTAAAGGGTAAGGAAATAAAATTGCCGAAGGATCATACGTTTACAGATAAGGACGGAACAATTCGAAGGCATATCCGTATCAAATGGTGGGAAGATCCCGCCCGCTCTACATATCAGGGAATGAGTATTGAACCTCTCGAGAATTTTGAAGACCTGCCTGTTGATATATCAGGATTAAAAAGCCTGGATTTTTACAAACCCGATACGATTCCTGTTTTTTTTGGCCATTATTGGCTCAAAGGCAATCCCATGCTGTATAGAGGAAATATCTGCTGTCTGGATTATAGTGTGGCTAAACATGGCGTTCTGGCTGCCTATCGTTTTGACGGCGAAAAAGTTTTGAATTTTTCAAAGTTTGTCTTTGTTTAAGGATATTTCGTGCCAGGAAATCTTTGGCGATCAGCAGTTCATTACCGGAATTGCCGGAATTATAAAGAACTTTACAGATTTTAACCGAAGCGGAGTTTAGTAAAAGATGCAAATAATTCCTTCCGGGATTTGCATTAAACGCAACAAGAGGGTATCCCAACCCATTGCAGCAGCAGCCAGTGTCTGTGAAAAGTTTTTTTTCTACCTGTCCTAAGAATCAGTACTGATTGCTGGCGGTCAGGCTAAGAAACCAATTATACATCGAGCCTGTAAAAGTGTAGTTTTGACTTTGCCATTTATCTGCCAGGGGCAGTTTATAGTACTTACCTTTTTACCCTTAAACGAGATTTATGTCGCAGCATCGCCAGCTCTCGGCTATTATGTTCACCGATATCGAAGGGTATACGGCGATCATGCAGAAGAGTGAACAAAATGCGGTCGCAATAAGAAACCGTCACCGCGAGATTATCCAAAAGGAACATGAACAGTTTAATGGCCGAATCATTCAATTTTATGGCGATGGAACACTAAGTACTTTTACAAGTATCGTGGAAGCTGTGCAATGTGCTTTGTCCATGCAACAGAAATTTCTGCAAAAGCCAAAGGTTCCGGTCCGGATGGGATTGCACATTGGCGATATCATTTTTAACGAAGAGCATATATTCGGCGATGGTGTTAATCTCACATCTCGTGTTGAATCATTGGGTGTCGCAGGCAGCATTCTGATTTCCGATAAGGCAAACGAAGAACTCCATAACCATCCCGAGCTTAAAACCATATCGGTAGGCACATATCAGTTTAAAAACATCAACCGCCTGGTCGAGGTTTTTGCGCTCAATCATGAAGAGCTGGTAAAACCAACTCCTCAATCGCTCAGTGGTAAAACGGAAGAAAAGAAAGAGCAGGAGTCTTCCGCCAAACCAGCAAAGGCAAAAGATATCCCTTTTAAAAGCATTGCAGTACTGCCATTCGTAAATATGAGCAATGACGCCGAGCAGGAATATTTCAGCGATGGCATTGCAGAAGAAATTATAAACTCCCTTACCCATTTAAAAGATCTTAGAGTGGCTGGTCGTACTTCTTCTTTTCAATTCAAAGGGAAAAATATAGAATTACATGAATTGGGAGAAAAGTTAAACGTGCGTACCGTTCTGGCAGGTAGCGTGCGCAAGCAGGGCAACTGGCTTCGTATCACAGCGCAGCTGGTGAACGTGGAAGACGGATATCACCTTTGGTCAGAAAAATATGACCGGAAGATGGATGATGTCTTTGCCATTCAGGATGATATTGCTATGGCCATCACAAAAAAACTAAAGCTGACATTACTAAAGAACGATCGTGCGTTGATGACAAAAAGCTATACTCAAAACACCGAGGCGTATGAACTATATTTAAAAGGCAGGTTTTATATGACCCGGCGGGGTGCTTCAATCCTTACGGCCCTGCAGTATTTTGAAAAAGCGATTGAACTGGATCCTGAATTTGCTTTAGCCCATAATGGATATGCAGATGTAAATCTGATCATTGCTGTTTACAGTATATCCGCTCCGAAACAGGCGATGGCACGGGCGAAACAATCAGCTGAGAAAGCGTTAAAACTGGATCCGTCCCTTTGTGAACCTTATTGTACGTTGGGATATTATTATACCTGTTATGAAAGGAACTGGCCGGTAGCAAAGAAAAATTTTCTGAAATCCATCGAAGTGAATCCCCGGTTTGCAGAAGGGCATGTCAGGTATGGCTGGAATTATCTTGCAACGGTGGAAGGCCAGTTTGATGAAGCGGAAAAACAGGGAGAGATGGCGATCCGTCTGGAGCCACTCAGTGCATATTGTCACGCCAGCTACGCCCTTATTCTTCACTGCGCGGGTAAATTCAAAGAGGCACTTGCCATTTGCAAAATAGGCATCGAACTGGATGCGCATTCATTCCTTTGTTATGCAACGGCGGGTTGTATACATATGGCGTTGGGACAATACGATGAAGCCATTTCCTGCTTCGAGATTTCATTAACTCTTTCGAACAGGCATTCCTTTACGGTTCATCCTTTTATCTGGATCTATTGTATTACCGGTGGTTTTGACAAGGCCCGGAGCCTGATGAATGAATTAAAGGAAAGATCAAAATCTGAATATCTCTCTTATGTCTTAACCGCACTGTCCGCTGCTTACCTGAAGGATCTTGATGCAGCATTTGATTACCTTGAAAAAGCCTTTGAAGATCGTGACCCTAGTCTGATCTTACTCAAATATGAACCCTGGGTGCCTGAAGAACTCAAGGCAGACCCGCGATTTCAGAAAATTCTGGACAGAATTGGATTTCCGATTTCTGCTTCTTCAGTCTAACTGTAGTTGGCAAATGTGTTGGAAACCAACTAATTTGCTGATATGCATAATCCCTTGTTGCAGCATCAAAAAAAACCCGGTCAGTAAACTAACCGGGAATAATTTTCGCAGATAATGGACTTAAAACGGGGCAATTACCAACCTTCCTTCCATCTCCTGGCAGACATAACTTTTCCCCTGCTGAACCTCGAGGATGGCTTTAAAAATTTCCTCCGGATTAGAGAGCTTGGTCAAATAACCCATTGCTCCATTTTCGATGATTTCCTGAGCATGTTGGGGCTGGCTGTGAAAAGACAAACCAATAATTTGTGTGCCGGGGCAATATTTACGAATTAAACGGGTGGCTTCGATTCCACTGATTCCTTTCAGACGAATGTCCATGATCACGACATCCGGACAGAGCTGCCTTGATTTTTCAATCGCCTCTTCTCCGCTCTCACAGGACGCAATTAATTTGAAACGCGGATCATGTTTTAGAACAAATGCCCATGCTTTTCTGATCAGGGGATGGTCATCAACAAAAATTATTGTAATTGGCTTCATTATGAAGCTGCAAAGGTCTTACACTTATTCAAAATGAATCTTCATAAATCAACGAATCTCCTTTAATTTTCAATCAAAAGAGGACCTATAGCTTCCGGGGGTGAGTTTTTCCGCCCGCTTGAAGAAGGTTGTGAAATAATTCGGATCCTTGAAGCCCATCTGTTCGGAAATCTGTTTGATGGACAGTTTGGTCGAATGAAGAAGATGTTTTATTTCGAGTAAAATCCTGTTCTGAATAGATTCCTTGGCGGACAATCCGGTATGTTTTTTTATGAGCGCATTCAGGTGATTCGGATGCATGGATAGTTGTTCAGCATAAAATTTAACAGAATGTTCACTGGTAAAATACCGATCAAGCATATCAACAAATCGTTTGATATTATCTATCAACGGCTGGTTTGCTTCAAGCTGCTGTTCCTGTTCGAATAACCGTTCTCCGAGAATCAGGAGCTCAACTATTTTTATAGCAATCAATTCATTGTTTACAGGCTCCGGCTGTTTTTTCTCCGCAAGAATGCTTTCAAATATGCGACATACTTCCTCTGCCAGTTCATCTGTGAGATTTATATAGGGTTGTACAAATGCTGTCAACATTTTTTTATTCCCGATGATCTGATGGGAAAAATTGTTTTCCAGAAAGAAGTCCATATTAAACAAAAGAACAAAACCCCGGGTGTCTGCTTCCCAGTTACTGCTCGAAGAAATTACCCGCGAAGGAACAACGGCCATTGTATTCTTCTTCGCTTTAAACCGGAATATTCCGGTTTTTATATCACCGCCGCCTTCTGTCACCAGACCTATACGATGATAGGACCACCGGTTGGGTGGTTCATTTCTCTTTGAATTACGTAACACGTCTTCGAGCCGGTGAATCTGAACATTAAACTTATACAGGTAATTCTTGTCCAGATCGACTACACCTTCGTCCGCATATCGCCGTAACACTTTCTTGAATTCACTGATCCTGTGCTGATCATCCGGCATGATGATTCCTGTTTACACATATAAGATAAGTTTTTTTATCGTAATGTGAAGCGGAAAGCATTTTGTAAGGTATTAACGGTTTTCAATTTTTTGGGAAATTGGGATCTGCTTTTACTTCCTCAATCTGTTGAGTGTGCCGGTTACTATGTGCGGCGATAAACAGAATCATCTGGTAAGAATCGAAAGAACCAAAAGGAAGTGTTACGACATGATCTCTCAAATCTTCGTTCGTGGTTGCAACAAATTCCGCCAGCATTTTCCTGCTGTCATAAAAAGAAGACAATGCATCCGGACAGGACTTAAAAGAACTATTCTGTGGTTCCAGCGGGGGCGCTGTCTTTATTTTCTTTTCCCTGTTTTCCATCATTTGCACCAGCTGGTCATCGGTAACTTTTATCGCACTGCGTTTTGCGGCATCGGCAGGTTGTTTGATAGCTGCATCCGTCATTTGCCAAAGGAACATTTCTGTTGTGGCTATATGCTTTACACAATCTGAAATGCTCCATTTGTCGGGCGCCGGTTTGAAGTTCAGCTGTGCGTCACTTAATCCCTTCAGCGAATTAAAAACGCCCTGTTCTGTTTTGGATAATAAATCAGTGGCGTCCTTTCTTTCTTTGTCGGAAAGCGTGGGGCTCATCATTGTAAAGGAAGAAATCAGGAAGGCGCTGCATAAAAACAATAATTTTCTCATAAAGAATTATTTTAAGCTGGTAAAAAATTGATTTATTCTGGTAGGGAGCGGGTATATACAGGAGTTTATAAAATTAACACTCTTTCCATTCACTTTACAAAATAACTTAATGATAATCGTTTAGTAATTTGTGCATTCACGTTGGACATCTATCATGATAAATCGCATTATTCTTTTTATACCGGCCTGCCTGTTTGCTTCTATTCTTTATGGGCAGACGATTAACTATACGACCGAAAATGCACATTCACATAACGACTACGAACAAAAGAATCCCTATTGGATGGCTTATGATCAGGGATTCGGTTCTATTGAAGCAGACATATTTCTCCGAAACTCCGATCTGATCGTGGCTCATGATCAGAATGAACTAAAATACAACCGATCTTTCAAAAAACTCTATCTCGAAAATATTGATTCCAGTTTACGCAAAAATCGTGGCTATCCGTACAAGGACAGTTCCCGCAACCTGCAGTTGCTGATAGACATCAAAACAGATTCTGTTGAAACACTGGAAAAACTCATCGCCTTACTGGAACAATTCCCGGCGCTTATTCATAACCATCACATATTTCTTGTGATCACCGGCAACCGGCCCAATCCGGATTCTTTTTCGCACTATCCGGATTTTATCTGGTTCGATGGTGTACTATCCGGATCCTACACGCAGGATCAATTATACAGAATAAAAGTGCTTAGCGACGATTTTCATCATTTTTCCCGGTGGCGCGGTGATGGACAAATACCGGTTGAAGATTCCGACAGACTTGCAACCTTTATTACCCGGGCGCATCAGGATGGTATTCTCGTGCGATTCTGGAACGCTCCTGATTTCAATAATGCCTGGACCCAGTTTATTAAATTGCATGTTGATTATATCAATACCGATCATATCGATGCATTAGCCGAATTTCTGCAATCAGATCATGTCAGATACATTTCTCCGGAAAGAAAATAATTTAAACATTTTCGAATTCAGTTGAACCAGACTGCATAACCCTTTCTTCTTAATTCCAGCGCGAGTTTTTCTTCCATTATCAGGGCCTGTTGTTTTGTCATCGGCTTCAGATTAATATGATCATACAAACTGGGACGTAGATATATTCCGTATTTCTGTACAATATTGGCGGACAACCTGTAGCCTTTCTTGTTTACATAACCGGTTTTGTGTTGCTTAAGTCGTTCCGTTGGTGTTTTGCTGGTCATGCCGACGTAAAGACATTCGAGTATTCCATTAAACTGAGGATTGGCATTTCGAAATTTTGCATTTTCTGTAAACACACGCTTCGACAACTCTACAACATAAACCTGATACATCATATCATTAGTAATTATCCGGATGGCGATAATCGCCTGCAGGATGTTTGATGGTTCGTTTCAGTGGCATCTGCATTCCCCCCGTATGTTCAAGCCAGTCAAATAAATAACCTGCAAGTTTTTTTACTGTATCCGCATATTCTGGCCGTGCAATCAGATTAATTGTTTCACTCGGATCCTTTTCGAGATCATATAATTCATTGGTATCCCAGACACCCATATAATGGATGTATTTGTATTTATCTGTCCGTACACCATAGGTTGTCGGTGTCATCGGGAAGTCATACTCCCAAAAATATTCATAGAAAATTTTATCTCTCCAAATAACAGAGTCGCCTTTCAGTAATTGAATAAAAGATTTCCCGGGCATAGTGGCAGGTTTTATTAATCCTGCACTCTGCAATATGGTTGGGGCGATATCAATATTCTCTACCATTTTACTGATCGTTAGTCCTCCGTTGAATAGCTCGGGACAATATACCAGAAGAGGCACTTTAACTGATTCCTCATAAAATGTGCGTTTATCAATCAAACCATGTTCACCGAATGCGAATCCATTGTCGCCCATATAAATGATGAGTGTGTTCCTGTCAAGCCCCTCCTGTTTCAGATAGTCCATGAGCTCGGCAATACTTTCGTCGACAGCCAACAGTGTTTCGCAATATGTGCGCACCAGTTCATCAATGGTTATGTGGGTGTGATACATATAATCGACTCCGTGCCAGCTGTAGCGCTGTTGTTTCACCCATTCGGGCCAGCCCAGTTTTTTATAATCATCGTTGAGTGTTTGATAATAGGTGGGCGGTAATATATATTTCTGATTTTTATACAGGCCCCGATGACGGCGGGCGGGTTCAAAAGGCGCGTGTACCGCTTTATGTGACAGATATAAAAAGAAAGGCCTTGATTTATCCCTGCTTTTTAACCAGTTGAGCGCATGTTCTGTTAACAGATCAGTAATGTAAGTGCTGTCTTTATAAGCAACTTCTTTCCCATCAATATTCAGTTCAGGATTATAATAAATGCCCTGTCCCCTGAAACTTTCCCAATGATCGAAACCGGGACGGGGTTTATCGTCTTCGTTACCCATATGCCATTTACCAAAGAACGAAGTTTGATAACCTGCTTTTTGCAGGTATTGAGGGAAATAGATCAGACCCGGAGGTTCTGAAGCTTCATTATCAACGATGGTATGCACGTGAGAATAGGATCCAGTTAATATCGATGCGCGACTGGGAGAGCAAAGAGATGTGGTTACAAATGCATTTTTAAACCAGGCGCCCTCCTGATATAACCTATCCATAGCTGGTGTTTTCAGCCAGGATATTCGTCCTGTAAATCCCATAAAATCGTAACGGTGATCATCCGTTAAAATAAAGATGA
The DNA here is from genome assembly GCA_036496825.1 of Puia sp. Taxonomy (GTDB): domain Bacteria; phylum Bacteroidota; class Bacteroidia; order Chitinophagales; family Chitinophagaceae; genus Puia. The sequence continues at coordinate 9,039 of DASXKM010000154.1, forward strand.
CATTTCTTGGCTTCTGCCCTTTTATTTTTGACAACGCCATTACGGGATCTTTTTTTTGTGCATGGGCAGTGAAAAAAAAGATCATCGTGAGAAGAAAATGCAGCGATATGCGTTTCATGCTTTACTAAATAGCCGAATAAAAATATTGCTTTATTCCCAGTGGCGGATCTGGACATGCAGGAATCTACAAAACCGAAATAATAGTTGCCTGTCTGATGGTCAGCCGCCAACCCGTATTGTCTTTAATCCAGACATCGGTGTATCTTCTGGTAACTGTTTTTCCGGCGTTGTCCATTGCACCCTGAGGTTTTACAACATCATTCCCCATCACCACTGCCATATCATTTATAAAACTGACTTTTTCGATTTGCTTTTCGCTGGAAGAAATATCAACCTTACCGGCCCTCATCAGCATTTTGAGGATTTCAAGATTTACTACTTTGTTTAATGGCGAATTGACCACCAGGTCCGGAGAAAACAATTTAAAAAGCGTCACGCTGTCTTTTTTTACCCAGGCTTCTCCCTCCACATTTTCAAGAAAACGAATTTCTCTTTCCCTTTCCTGCGCAAACGTAATATGACTTGTTAATCCAAAAAGAATGGTTAATACTATCGGTGAATTATACTTTTTCATTGGAATTTTTTTAAGGTTTAAAAAATGTCAACAGGATAAACAACAGTCATTGAAGATAAATTTAACTGCCGGGAAATGAATAATAATTTCCCATAAGAAGTATTCTACAACGATTTCTTTACATGATCCGAAAGCCTGAGGGTTAGTGCCACCAGGGTAAGTGTTGGATTCGGTGCACCGGCCGTTGTGAAACAGGATGAGCCTGCCATATATAAATTAGAAATCCCGTGTACTTTACAATTTGAATCCACTACGCCCTGTTTGGGATCATTACTCATACGGGTTGTGCCCATATGATGCCACCCGCCTCCTGTAAAATCCGGCCACGTGTTATCGTTTTTGTCCGCCAGATAATCCAGCAATTTCAGCCGACCCATTCCTGCACGACCGACTTCTTCACCGATTAGTTCATGTATTTTCCGGATACTTCTTTTTTCGAAAGAAGTCAGTTCCCAGTGTAATGTGGCCCGCGGCACACCCAATCCATCTTTTTCGGCATGCAGGGTTACTCTGGAAGAAGGATTGGGTGCTTGTTCAATCCGTGTAAAACACTGATAACTATTTGTACCCGACACGGGAACGTGTACATCTTTGCCTGCAGCACTGTATCCTCCGAAAAAACGGTCTCCACTTTTTCTCGGATCTTCCTGATTCCATCGTTCAATGGCCGGCTTTATTTTTTCTGCTACTTCCAATGGTGTCAGAGCAACCGTGCCATTTAAGATCTCAAACTCTTCCTGCTTTTTTGAGTGAATGGCTAATTCAGCCCTCGCTTTTGTTACGCCAAAGTTGAATGCATATAATTTCAATGGAGAGGGTTTGAAAAGCCAAAGCTGGGCAGACTTTATTTCCAGATGTTCCATAAAATAACGGCCAACCAGGTCGTTCTGATTGCCCAGGCCATTTGGCAACTGATGGTTCGATGCCAGTAATAATCTTGCATTCTGAATGGCACTGCAGGCAAGAATAAATTTCTTCGCCCGGATGCGGTGCTGTTTCCCTTCAAAGTTCTTTACCGTCATTGCAGTAACTGCCGATCCAGTTTCATTGACAATGATATTTACAAGATTGGCATAAGTATACAGGTGGATATTGCGCGACTCAACAATATTTTTTTTGTACTTCGTGCCAAACCGGGTCGGCGGACTGAATTGCCACATTTTATTCCAGAGGACCGAATCATTTTTAACCAGTGGCAGCAACGAAGGATCCCCTTTCTGCCAGAAGGCCATATCATAATTATATGGTCCGAGCTCCAGTTTTTTTTGAGCCCGTTCATAAAAAGGATCCAGATCTTCCTTGTTAATCGGCCAGCCGCTATGTTCTACCCAATTTCTTTTTGCAAAATCGACCGGATCCATTGGCGAGCAAAAGCCCGCCCAGTGACCTGTTGTACCTCCAAAATAATGAAGGCGGCTCGACATCAGCGGGAAGTAGCGTTGGCCCGTGGTTTTTCCAGCATACAGCTCCTGTATTCTTTGATCGTATTCAAATCCACCGCCTTCGAGCAGAATCACTTTGTATTTTGTGTTATCCCAATCGAGAGCCATACTGATGCCTGCTGCACCGGCACCTACGATGCAGATATCTCCTTCAATCAGTGTATTATTTTCCAAATGTCTTCCGTCAGTATGCATAGGGTACATTTATGGATTGTTTACGAAAAGCAGTGCACACTGACGGGCTTCCGTCAAAGCAAGAACCCATCCTTTTACGATTACGATATTACCCGTTTCAAAATCCCGCTTTATTTTCCAGTTCATCAGAGACTGAACAAATGCATTATCTGAAATGGATGAATCGGAAGATCCGGCAGAATCAGTTAACAAGAGCGTCGCCAGTTTTCCCGCATCCATTTCTGATGCTGCCTGGAGGCGATAAGCCATCCCGATTTCTTTTAAAGTCTTCAGGTCACAGATCTGTGCGAGTTCTTCAGGCTTTCCCAGCAGTTCATAGGAAACAGAATGCCGTTGGTTGCAGCCGATACCGGTTATCACGATCGCTGCACTGCTTACCGCTGTGAGCTGTATGAATTGTCGCCTTTGCAATTTTTTTCGTTACATTTTAAATGGAATATTATTCATGAATACAAATTTAAACTGGCGTTTGGGCGCGTTTGATCCAAATATTTTAATTGGTTTTTTTCATTGTCTGATACTACTGTAGCAACATCGTCAGTTTTGCATTCATCATTGCTGGAATGACCTGTTCCGTTTTCAAAGCAATTTTTTTTGCCGGATCAATATAATAAACGGTCACGTCCTTATCATTTTCATCATTTACCTGTTTTACTACGACAGTATTTACCGAACCAATCATTTCATTTCCGGTAACGGTGAGTATTATTTTTTTCAGTTTCTGGGTTTGTCCGTCAGCCACATAAAACGCCGTTGTATATCCCGCTGTCAACGGGAAGCGAGCCAGAATCATATCCTCTCCGGCACCATCATTCAAACAAAGTCCATCGGGCTGTATGGTTTTGCTCGTTATCTTACCACTCATATCCACGAAAACGATTACTGAATCGGGGTGGTAGTCAATAGTCGTTTTTACCGGACCCTGCACGGCAACCTGTTTCACACCCTGCAGGCTTCCCTGAACAAAGGATGACATCGCGTTGAATGCCTGACCCATTACCGTTACGCTGTCTGATATATCCCAGTTGGCGCCGTTCTGAACAATGGTGCGTGTCATCGCCACGGGTAATTTTTGTCCCTGCACCTGCAGATCGCCCGTGTAAGTGTATCGACCGGCCGACAGATCACCAGAAAGAGCAGGCAGCGCTTTCAAGAGAGGCACTGTACTTTTTTTAATCAGTACTACTTTGCTGATATCGACCGTATTTTCCTTTAGCCTTTTGGCCACATCGTCTGCCATGGATTCCTGGTAACGGGTACCGCAATATTTGGCCAGGAATTTTTCAGAGGCCGCTACCATACCCAGATTATTTACGGGCTTCGCAAATCCATGTCCTTCATCGTCTGCCAGAATATAATCCACCTGTGCGCCCTTGTCACGCAATGCAATCACAATCTGGTCACTCTCCCCTTTGTTTACGCGGGGATCATTAGCGCCCTGTACAATCAGCAGCGGAACTCTTATTTTATCGACGCTGAACAGTGGACTGGCATCGTGCAAAATCTTTCTTCCTTCTTCGGTGCTTTGATCGCCCATTCTTAACGCAAATATTTTTCTGCCCGCTTCCCAATAAGGGGGAATGCTTGCCATGAGTGTAAATAAATTGCTGGGACCTACGATGTCGACACCGGCTGTATATAAATCCGGCGTAAAAGTGAGGCCGGCCAGTACTGCATATCCACCATAACTACCACCCATAATTGCTACTCTTTCCGAATCCACCATTCCTTTTGCAATCAGGTATTTCACACCCCAGGTGATATCATCCTGCATCAGTTTCCCCCATTGCAGATTGCCGGCATCGAGAAAACTTTTTCCGAAGCCGGTGCTTCCTCTGAAATTGGGAGCCAGCACGATGAACCCTCGATTGGCCATCAGCTGCGCGTAGCCATTCAGTCCCCAATAATCGCGTGCCCACGGACCGCCATGCGGAAACACGAGCAACGGCATAGGCTTGCCATCTGTTTTTTTTGGAACCGTCAGATAAGCCTGGATCTCAAGACCGTCGCTGCTTTTATAGCGGATCGACTGCATCGGGCTCAGATAAGCTTCAAAGGCTTTCAGTTTAGACCGAAATGTATATTGAAAAATTAATTTCTTGCTGACCCTGTCGAACAAATAGACTTCCGGCACGTGCACATCGCTGGTAGCTGTGATCAATATTTTCTGTTCATCACTTGTGCTGCTGCTCCATGCGAGCTGTCTGCCGGGAAATTTCTTATGGGCGATGTTATAGTCTGCTTCCAGTTTTTTATCATCAAAATAAATACGCAGGCGATCATCGTAATAGGTGGTATACTGAAGTT
>DASXKM010000155.1:0-6926 GCA_036496825.1 Puia sp.
AAAACGGTCTCAGTGATTCTCTCATCCGAATCAGTGCAGGCATCGAGGATGCCGACGATCTGATAGAAGACCTGGATCAGGCAATTGGTTAATATGTCAACCTTCAGCACCAAAAAAGAACTTCAGGATTTTCTTGAAAAGAAAGTACTTGAATATAACCATCCTTCATTTATTGAAAAGGATCCTGTTTCTGTGCCGCATCGTTTCACAAAGAATCAGGATATAGAAATCGCCGGTCTTTTTGCAGCAATTTTTGCCTGGGGTAACAGAACCACCATTATCAGGAAGTCAAATGAATTGTTGAAAGGAATGGATGACGCACCCTTCGATTTTATCAAAAATCATAATACCTCCGATCTAAAACGATTTCACGATTTCAGACATCGTACCTTCAATTCAACCGACCTGTTGTATTTTATCCGTTTTTTGAAATCACATTATCTTCGGAATAGTTCACTGGAATCGGCGTTTTTGCCTGCTGACCTGACCGTCATAAAATCAGGCGCTGTTTTGAATCCACGTCTATCCGCTGACGATGAATTTGCCAGAAAGGCACTTTCGATTTTTTACAGGCGGTTCTTTTCATTAAAAAATGCGCCTGTAAGAACACAAAAACATATCGCCAGCCCTGAAAGAAATTCAACCTGCAAAAGACTGAATATGTATTTGCGATGGATGGTACGACAGGATAAAAAAGGTGTTGATTTTGGAATCTGGAAGAATATATCACCCGCAGATCTGATTTGCCCGGTAGATTTGCACGTATCCCGCGTGGCACGTGGTTTTGGACTGATCACCAGGAAACAAACTGATTGGCAGACGGCCATTGAACTCACGATCGCACTCAGAGAAATGGATAAAACCGATCCCGTAAAATATGATTTTGCATTATTCGGACTGGGAGTATCGGAAAAATATTAAAACCCTGTTATTTGATCTGAATCCGCTCAGTACATCAGCTCCCTGACTTTTTCCTTGTCCTCCTTCTCTTTTTTCAAGTCGAACATGGTTCCGAAAATACGGTCCCAGAAGGTTGTACTTACGCCAAATCCCTTGTGATCATCTTTGTAATGATGCAGATGATGGTTTCTCCAAAGAGGTTTCATCCATTTAAACGGAGGATTCCAGGCATGGATGGCATAGTGCATGGTGCCATACATGAGATATCCGAATATGAATCCGGAGAAAAATACGAAGGCATATTCTTTCATAGCCAGGTACATGATTCCGAAAATAGAAGAAGAAATAATGATACTCGGAACCGGCGGCATAAAAAGACGCTCTTTGTCCCTGGGAAAATGATGATGATTCCCATGCATCACATAGATGAATTTCTGGGCCCTTTCACTTTCCGCAATGGCGTGAAATGCAAACCGATGCATCAGATATTCAAAGAAGGTCCAGAAAAAACTTCCAGCCAGAAAGTTAAAAAATATGGATAAATAGGTGAATTCCAGCCGAAAATGGCTGAGATAAATAAAATATACAATCACCGGTATATATATCCCCCAAATCACCAAAGGATGGGTTTTGGTCAGCATTTCCATATAACTGTTCCGGAAAAGCTGCGCCTGCCCCTTATTATGAATCTTTTCAAACTTCATTTCACGGGATTTATGTTGCGAAAGTAAGCCAAAAAGGGTTAAAAACCAGTCTGCTGATCGTTATCGGTCAACCGATGGCTGTTGGAAGTTGGCGGATTTCCAGATCGCCGAATGATTTTGCCCTGCTTTAAGCTTTAAGCCTTATGCTTTAACCTTAAACAGTACATTTGCGGGAATTTCGAAACGCGATATCAACATGTCTCATCCTATATTTTCAGAACAGGAAAACATTCGCCGGGAAAAGTTAAAATCATTGAGCGGACTGGGTATTGACGCCTATCCCGCTGCTGCCTTTCCGGTAAATAGCCATGCTGCCTTTATTAAGTCCAATTATAGCGAAGAGAGAAAAACCGAATTCGAATCCGTTTGCCTGGCGGGCCGGATTATGAGCATCCGGGATATGGGAAAAGCTTCCTTTGCAGTGATCCAGGATAGCAGCGGACGTATCCAGTTATATATAAAGAGGGATGATATTGCACCCGGGGAGGATAAATCCACCTACGATAAGATGTGGAAGCATTTGATTGACCTCGGTGATATCATTGGTGTGAAAGGCTATGTATTTATTACAAAAACGGGTGAAATTTCGGTACATGTTAAAGAATTAACGCTGTTGTCAAAAGCATTGCGTCCAATTCCAATCATAAAGGAAAAAGAAGGTGAAACCTTTGACGCCGTTACCGATCCCGAATTCCGGTACAGACAACGTTACGCCGACCTGATTGTAAACCCCCAGGTAAAAGAGGTGTTTATCAAGAGAACGAAGATGATAAACAGCATGCGCGACTTTCTGAATTCAGCAGGCGCCCTGGAAGTTGATACTCCCGTGCTTCAGTCTATTCCGGGAGGCGCCGCCGCGCGTCCGTTTATTACGCATCATAATGCACTTGACGTCCCCTTTTATTTGCGTATTGCCAATGAATTATATCTGAAACGCCTGATCGTGGGCGGATTTGACTGGGTATACGAATTCAGCAGAAATTTCAGGAATGAAGGAATGGACCGGACACATAATCCGGAATTCACCATCCTCGAATTCTATGTTGCCTATAAAGATTATTTCTGGATGATGCAAACAACTGAATCCATGCTGGAAACGGCTGCCATCGCGGTAAATGGAAATACTGTCGTGAAATCCGGAGATAAAGAAATTGACTTTAAAGCCCCATATAAAAGAATCAGCATTTACGACGCGATCACTGAATCTACCGGCACCGATGTTTCTGTTCTGGATGAAGATGGCCTGAGAACACTTTGCAGAAAGCTGCATATTCCCGCCGATGACAGTATGGGAAAAGGAAAACTGATAGATGAACTTTTCGGAGCCACCAGCGAACATCGTTTTATTCAGCCAACATTCATTATTGACTATCCTGTGGAAATGAGTCCGCTTACAAAAAAACATCGTTCAAAAAGCGGTTTGGTTGAACGATTTGAATTAATCATCAACGGGAAAGAAATCGCGAATGCCTATTCGGAACTGAATGATCCGATTGATCAGCGCGAAAGATTTGAAGAACAGGTAAAGCTGATGGAGAGAGGTGATGAAGAGGCCATGTTCATCGACCACGATTTTTTAAGGGCCCTGGAATACGGAATGCCACCAACGGCTGGTATCGGAATCGGAATCGACCGCCTGACGATGCTTCTTACCAACCAGCCATCCATTCAGGATGTGCTATTGTTTCCTCAAATGAGACCGGAAAACCAGGCATGAAAGTCTGAAAGTCTGGAAGTCTGGAAGTCTGAAAGTGACTTTTGATTTAGTCTTTAGGTGATAGGCGATCTGCGATAATGGTCAATTCTGTAGGGTTGATTCCTGCCAGTTCAATCATTTTGTTTAAAATCTCGGCCTTTCCCTGCTCATTTTTTAATTCGGCCTTCAATTCTGCAAGCCTTTTCTCCAGTTCCATATTCTTTTCGGATTCTCTGTACATATCATTTTTTTAATATCCTCTTGTAAAGATCCCGAAGTTCTCTGATAGTAAGAATATTAATCATTGAGACTCACAGGAATGCCTTAAGCTCTCCGATTCAGGCCTTCGGCTTAGACGTAGTTTTACGAGTTTTCGCAGTATATACTGCGAAACCCATTTCGAGCGCAAATCCCCTTGTCCCGCTATATCCAATTTGTATGTTTACATCGTCATTGTGATTGATGCTCGGTTAAATGGTCCAATTATCCAAATCCTTCGAAAAGCTAACTATGAAAACCAAACCAAAACCATTTAGCAGAGTCCGGTCACGGACAGTTAAAATCCAAATTCCACGAGAAGACCAATCCTACGAAGTGTAAATTTGTACCCTATTGAATGACCAAACTTGGTAACGGTTAGGTTAAGTACAAACACATTTAGGCCCTGGAGTATTCCAGGGCTTTTTTTTACTTATTAATTATTAATTGGAGTAGAGGTCATTAAAATAAATGCCTTCGGTTTTAGGCTTTAGGCTTTAGGCTTTAGGCCTTACGCTTTAAGCCTTGAACCTAATTTTTGGGCATTCCTCCCGCAGGAAACGCAAAGGGACCCGTGATCTGGAAAATGGTGTAGCCGCTGAAATCCTGAGGCGCTTCGAGCCCCGTACCATAGAGAATAGTGCCTCCCGATTTATGGATCTGCACAGGCTTGTCCGTATAAAATTTTTCTAACTTTTGGTCCCACCAGAGCTCTTTACAATACAGGGTGTCGCCCTTCAATATATTCATAACTACCACACTGTCCCGCAGGTAAACTTTGCCATCCTGCTGACGCCATTTCCCGTATCGCGCATCCATGGTGCTTTCAATTTTCAATGAGTCATTATAAAAATCCACATGCAGCGTGTTCGGAAATTCCACGTACGGCGTGTCTCCTTCGCTTTGACGCATATAGGGCGCGGTCAGTTTTGCCTTCACCTTCGCGTTTTCACTCATATAGGCTGTAATTTTTTTTCCTTCGTCAATGCTGATCTGTTTCTGCCGGTAGTTTGGCAGGTCCTTCACATTATTCTCGCAAGACGAAAAATAAAAACAAAGCAACAAGTAAACTGCCCAGCTGCGATATTTCAGGAAAAATTTCAATTTGAAAAATTATATTCACTGATTACATAAAGTCCCTTAAAAAGAAGATTTGGATCGTCAGTAATCTTTTTCTTTAAATAGGGTTTGAAATAATGGGCATCCCCACCCGTCATCACGGAGTGAAGATTTTCATAGCGTTCCTGATATGCTTCAATCATACCGTCGATTTCCTTTGCCATTCCGAATATCACACCCGATTGAATATTCGTTTTTGTATCATACCCCACTAACGGAAAATTCCAATGGGGATTAATCAATGGAAGTTTTGAAGTAAATGTTTGCAGTGCCTTAAATCGCATTTCCATTCCGGGAGAAATACTTCCTCCGATAAATTGGTGAAACCGGTTGATATAATTATAGGTAACCGCTGAACCCAGTCCGATTACAAGGTTATTATTTTCCGGAAAGTAATGAGCAGCTGCAACAACAAGCGCCAGCCTGTCAGCACCAATAGTTTCCGGTTTTCCAACTGGTGTTGTAATGGGAACACGCGAATGATGATCCAGCTTGTGAAAATGGGTATTCGCTTTTAACAAATCCTCCAGCGAAGACGAATGATCCACGACAGAAGAAAGAATGCTCTTGTCCGGTTTATAATTCCTGATGCATTTCCTGAGGTCATCTACCCCATCCTCCTGTAATGCACCACTATCCCGCATTTCCCCATCCGAAAAAATGGCCCATTTTAATCTCGTATTTCCAAAATCCAGGCAGAGCGTTATCGACATAATCTAATTCTGTTCACAACTTTTAGACGGCCTATTCAAACCGGAAGGAAGATAAATTTTTAAAATGACCATTCAGCATAATCCTTCCTTTTAAGACTTCCATTTCCACCACGACCGGTAACACTTTACTTAGATGTCTTTTCAGATATTCCTGTCGTTGCTCCTCCCTGAAGAGTCCCAGCATTTCATATTCTTCTTCCATAGACAAACCCGCATGATGTGCCAGATCGTATGCATTTAATTCTTCATCCGGTTTCAGAAAATCTTTGCTGATATTCAGCATCCGGTGAAGTTCGCGAATCGCTTTGATCACCACCTGCATGAGTTCTCTTCTGTGATATACCTCTGCGTTTTCGGGGTAATTTACAATGGCGCCGCTATAGAGTTTATCCGGAATTTTTTTTATGATTTCCAGGACCCTGAAAACGATTGTACCATTTGTTATAATATCCATCTCGCCATTATCGTATTCCTGGACAATCTCTTTAATCGCTACCAATGTCCCATATTCCGCCACCTGTCCATTGATAACTGCGGGAATCCCGAACGGCTTTTTATTTTCAAAAGATTCTTTTACCAGTTCCTTATACCGCGGTTCAAAAATATGGAGGTTCAATACTTCTCCCGGATATACAACAACATTTAACGGGAATATGGGAATGAAATTCGTCATGGATTATCATTTGTAGGATAACTGTTTCAATCAGCCGACAAATTTAACCGCAGAATCCGCTTTATTTGAAAATTTCTTTTGAATCAGTCACCGATGGCATCCTTCATTTTAACTTATTTTTGATGCATGCCACCCAATGCTGAAAAAAAGCCTTTGATTACTGGTGAAACGCTTGAGAACGGCGATTTTCGTGTGGTTGCGCGGGCCATTTCTCTCGTCGAAAACTCCGGACCGGGGGCAGATGAATTGCTAAAAAGCCTTCGGCATACACATGTGCCTCTAATTGGTATTACCGGACCTCCGGGGGCAGGGAAGTCCACGCTCACCGATGCGCTGATTAAACAATTTATACATGACGGGAAGAAACTGGCCATTCTCTGCGTCGACCCTTCTTCTTCTTTCCATTCAGGCGCAATACTGGGGGACAGGATCCGGATGAATCAATGGTATAATAACTCATCGGTATTTATACGATCGCTGGCAAGTAGGGGTACGATGGGCGGTCTGAATCCCCGGATTTTTCAAATCACGGATCTGCTGGCACATGCGGGTTTCGACTATATATTGATTGAAACCGTCGGAGTGGGTCAAACGGAAGTGGATATCAGCCGTCTGGCTGATCAGGTAGTGCTGGTGCTCGTGCCCGAATCAGGAGATGATATTCAGACCATGAAATCCGGCTTCATGGAGATCGGTGATATTTTTGTCGTCAATAAATCCGACAGGCCGGGTGCAGAACAATTCATGACGTCACTAAAATCTTCCATTCATTATCAAACGGCGAAGCAAACAGAGCGGATAAAATTTATTCAAACAGTGGCCACGGAAGAAAAAGGTATTGCAGAATTATATAAAGCGATCCG
>DASXKM010000156.1:0-4018 GCA_036496825.1 Puia sp.
AGAGAAGGCAAGATTTACGCTCCGGAAAAAATTGAAAGGGCGTTGAATAACTTTTTTCAATCCGACAAAATTCTGCAACTGAGGGAACTGGCGTTGAAGGAAGTCGCCAGCCAGGTGGAACGTAAAATTGAGACCGAATTGCCGAGAAGCCCGGGATTTAAAGATGAACGATTTATGGCCTGTATCAGCAGCAATCATGAAATTGCGAGAATGGTAATCAGAAAAACGGCCAGACTGGCCTCCTATTATCACTCTGACTGGTATGTGTTATATGTTCAGACAGCCAGGGAAAGCGGCGACAAAATCGGACTGGCAGCCCAAAGACATCTGATCAATAATTTTAAACTGGCTGCCGAATCCGGTGCCGAAGTAATAAAAGTTACAAATAACAATATCGCCAGAGGCATCATTGAAATTGCTGAGGAAAGAAAAATTACAACCATCTGTATAGGAAAACCGCATCTTAGCCTGACAAAAGTTATTCTGAACACAGGCGTATTTAGCCAAATGCTGAATAAATTATCTGAAGCGAATATTGATGTCGTAATACTATCATAAAATGGCAGTAAAATTAAAGACGAAATTGACGGCAGGGTTGGTGTTTCTTTTCGGAGTGATCCTCTTATTCGGAGTCCTCGGAACGATCAATATTAACCTGCTCAGCCGGGATGCCGACCTGATTCTGAAGGACAACTATAATTCGATCATCTATTGTAACGATATGATGAAGGCACTCGAGACTGTTGATGTTCATAAGGATGCGATTGATAAATTCGAAGAAAATCTGAAAAAACAGGAGCTGAATATTACAGAACCGGGAGAAAAGGATCAGACAGAAGAAATCCGCAGGAACTTCGAGGAACTAAAGGCAGATCCAAAAGATCCATCCAATTATATCGAAATAAGACAATCCATCATACAGGTTCTCGACCTGAATGCTTCCGCGATTTATCATAAAAACATAGTCGCCCAGGAAACAGCGCGTAATGCGAAGCGATGGCTGGCGATTATTTTTACCATCCTGATCATGGTATCATTTACCTTCATTTTTAACCTGCCCGGTATTATCTCCAGACCGATTCAGTCTCTCTCAGACGGGATAAAAGAAATTGCAAATAAAAATTACAGTAAGCGCATTTACCTGAAACAAAAAGACGAGCTGGGTGATCTGGCGATCGCCTTCAACACCATGGCAGAAAAGCTGGATCTGTATGAGCACAGCAATCTGGCGAAGATGCAATTTGAAAAAAGCCGCATAGAAACGATTATCAATCAGATGCGGGATGGAATTATCGGACTTGACGCCAAAAAAAATATATTATTTCTCAATGAGGTTGCTCAAAAACTGATGGGATTAAAAGAAAGCGATACCATTGGAAAATACGCGCCCGATATTGCGCTTAAAAATGATCTGATGCGAAAGTTACTCCAGACGGATGCTGACAAAAAAGATTTGAAAATATATCTGGATGACAAGGAAGGTTTTTTTAACAAGGATATGCTGGATGTAAAGAACAATCAGGAAGTGATCGGACAGGTCATTGTTTTGCGGAATATCACCATTTTCCATGAACTGAATGAAGCAAAAACAAATTTTATTGCAACGGTGTCTCACGAGTTGAAAACACCTATCTCTTCGATCAAGATGAGCGCGCGATTATTGACGGACGAAAGGACAGGGTCACTTGCCGAAGATCAGAAACAACTGATCAACAGTATTGGTGATGATGCTGAGCGCTTACTAAAAATTACCAGTGAGCTGATCAATCTGGCGCAGGTTGAAACAGGAAACATTCAATTCAACCTGCAAACCACACCCGTGAAAGCTATTGTTGAAGATGCGCTGGACGCTGTTCAGATCCAGGCGCAGCAAAAAAATATATCCATAAAGACAACAATCGCAGCAGACACCCCCCAGATCTATGCCGATAAAGAAAAAACGACCTGGGTCATGATCAATTTACTAACGAATGCGATCAAATATTCCTTTGAGTCATCATCTATAGAAATAACTGCAGGGCACAAAAACGGACATGTAGAACTTTTAGTAAGGGATCACGGAAGAGGCATCGACGAAAAATATCTTGCCCGTGTCTTTGACCGCTATTTTAAAGTGCCCGGATCACAGGAAAGATCAAGGACCGGATTGGGGCTGGCTATCTCAAAAGAATTTATCGAAGCGCAGGGCGGAAAAATCTGGGTGAACAGTCAGATCGGGGCCGGCAGTGAATTTGGATTTTCGTTTGATACGGGCAGTTAGCAGATAAATAAAAACCATTAGCGCACAACTTTCTCCTTTCTTTAAGATACCTCGCTGGGTCTTTGTGAAAACTTTAAGTGATTTATGAATTATCTTAATATCATAATTCACCAAAACTTTTGCGCCATGACCCGAATGCTGCTTATCTCCGCCATTTTATGCTCATCGTTTTTAGCAAATGCACAATTCAAAAAAGGTAATATAATCTTAGGGGGTCAGCTTTTTTATGGTTACAATTCCGGTAATCAGAAATATACCAATCCGCCCGGTTATCCTCAATATGATCAAAAATATAATTACGGAAATATTACGATCTCTGCAGGTAAGGCATTGAATGAAAATACGGCGGTTGGCATTAATTTATCTTATCTTCCATCCACGTCTAAAAATGATAATGGAAATGGAAATGGCCCGTTCTATTATAAAAATAATGGCTATTCCGTGGGAATTTTTTACAGAAAATACAAAACCCTCGGAAAAGAATTTTATTTGTTCGGGCAGACTGACGCATATTATAACTGGTCGGATCAGTCAGTAAAAGACAGCACGGGATCAACTATTTCAACCGGTACAGGTTGGGGCGCGGGCTTCGACATATTTCCAGGCATTTCATATAGGATCTCCAAACATTTTTTCCTGGAACTTACCATACCTAGTCTATTTGTCATCCAATATAATAAAAGCAGTACTTCAGACCATGGAAGTTCAGTCAATTATAATTCTAACTCACAAAGTGATCAGTTCACGATCAGTTCCAGCCTGAGTTCAAACCCGTTAAATGCTTTGGGTATAGGTTTCCGATTGATATTATAGTTCAATTGGAATGATCGTGAATACTTCCTGATTAATTGATCATTTATTATATTTAAAACCTGATTCAGTATCTTGGTCATCTGATTTAGCCAGATGAAGAAAATCATTTTCCCCACTTACTTATTAGTTTATTTTACGTTCATCAGTATTATTTCCTGCAGTCCTGGAAAATCAAAAGACTTCATTGCGACAGATTCACTCAGCATCTCGCAAGGTCAGGCATTATTCCAGACGAACTGCAGTGGTTGTCACAATTTCCGGCACGACGGGATCGGACCAAACCTTTCGGGCGTAACGGAAACCGATTCAGTTAGCTGGCTGAAAGACTTTATCCGGAATCCAAAGGCAATGATCGATTCGGGGTCTGAACGTGCCAAAAAACTTTTCGCAGACTACCATTCAGTGATGCCGCCGTTTGCCGCTCTCAAAGAGGAAGAACTTGACCAGTTGATTGCTTTTCTTCATACACAGAAAGAAAAGCAGAAACCAAAAGATGATCCCAACGCCATAAAGAATCCAATTCCTGATAAAATACAGGCTTCCGATATCCAGGTCGATCTGGAATTATTTTCACAAATACCACCCGGCAGTGATAAAGAGCCGCTTACCCGGATCAGTAAAATGGACTGGGTAAATTCAATCAGGAGCTGGTTTGTCCTGGATCAGCGGGGAAAATTATACAAACTCGTACATGAGAAAGCAGAAACCTGGCTGGATATTTCGAAATGGAAGCCGGCGTTCATAAACCAACCCGGACTGGCTACCGGTTTCGGATCATTTGCTTTTCATCCCGATTTCGCAAGGAATGGTATTTTCTATACAACCCATACCGAAACAGCGCACGCAAAAAAAGCTGATTTTTCCCTTTCGGATTCAATAAAACAAACACTGCAATGGGTGCTCTGTGAATGGAAGACCAGGGATCCGAAGGCCTCTGCGTTTAGT
>DASXKM010000157.1:0-7561 GCA_036496825.1 Puia sp.
CAAGGTGAGAACAAAGACAAATGTGAAATAGGGGGCCCATCCCATACTGGTAATAGAAGGGGATAAATAATTCTTGTCGGCGCCTTCCTGGGAAATCAACATGTTAACAATAAAGGGCCGGAGATAAGCGATCAGAACGCAGGCAGCAGCATGCAGTCCCGGGGTCAACATGAAATAATCCAGTGTAAGACCAAATATAAACGCAAGTCCCATCAGGGCGGAGCGCGACATACTAAAGGGGAGCCAGAGAATATAGAGATAATACAGGTAAGGTGTAATAAATCGATGCAGGGGCGGCATTTTATATAAAATGAATACCTGTACAAAAATAAACAGGATAAAACGGAATATATTTTTCAGCAGTTCGCTCATTGGAATTTTTTTCGCGTGGAATCCTCCAGTCGCCGTTGCTCTACCAACTGTGCATTGGCAATGACATACACATATTCGATATTGAAAAAATTGGTGGCCGGTTTAACCTTTAGTGTATAAAAATTGCTGCTTTTATCATCTACTATTTCGGCAATGGTACCAACCATCAGATTACCCGGAAACACGGAGGAAGTCGGACTGGTAACGACCGAATCCCCCACTTGAACTTTTGCAGATTTAGGAATGTCCTTCAGCGTCACAAACATTGGACTTACCCCATCCCACTCGATAGTCCCCCGCTCACCGCCATTTTTTATTTTTACCACTACTTTATATTGTCTGTGCAAGAGCGTCATCACACTTGCGTAGTTATCACTCACATTTACGACCGTACCGACGATGCCCTGAGGACTGACCACTCCCATATTCGGGCGTACATCCTGCAAAAAACCGCGATGGACGGTTATAAAATTGACCTGTGTATTTACAGTACTCCCCACCACTTTAGCGCCCAGCCATGAATATTTTCTTATTTCACGAATGGTATCTGCCTGGACCGTGTCCATGACTATTTTTTTGCTTCCGCCTGGCATTTCAAAATTTTCCTTGAGCAACTGATTCAGGCGTGTGTTTTCTGCAGCCAGCTGCTCGTTGATTTTTTTCAGTCGGAAATAATACTCAACCTTGCTGTAACGCTGATAGATACTGCCTGTAAATTCGCCAGCCACATTCATGAAGGCGGCTTCATGATATTTATTATACCGGAAAAGAAAGCTGAGGGCGGTTATCTGCAACAGCAAAAAGAATAGAAAATTCGCATACTTTCTGATGAATAGAATAACATTACGCACGGGTGCTTGATGATTTTAGTTTGCTGTTATAAAGTAAAAAGGAAAAAGTAAAAAGGAAAAAGATTGCAATCGATCTCTCTACTTTTTACTCTTTAATTTTTACTTTTTGCTTTTTACTCTTCTATCGCATCACAAACGGATACCTGTCGTAATTCTTCAGAGAAATGCCTGTTCCCCTTACAACACTCTTTAACGGATCGTCGGCAATATGAACAGGAAGTTTAATTTTTTGGCTAAGTCTTTTATCGAGACCTCTAAGCAGAGCACCTCCACCCGTCAGATATAGTCCCCGGCGATAAATATCTCCGGCCAGCTCAGGCGGGGTTGTTTCGAGTGCTTTCAGAATGGCTTCCTCTATTTTGAATATGCTTTTATCAAGCGCTTCTGCTATTTCCTGATAACTTACAAGGATCTGTTTGGGAATTCCGGTGACCAGGTCACGGCCATTCACCGGTATATCATCCGGTGGATTGTCCAGATCCTTTAAGGCGGCACCGATTTGAATTTTTATTTGCTCTGCTGTTCGTTCACCAATGAGTAAACTATGGTATCTGCGCAGCGCTTCCATGATATCTGCCGTGAATTCATCGCCGGCAATACGAATACTTTGATCACAAACAATACCTGCCAAAGCAATTACGGTGATTCCGGTAGTACCGCCACCGATATCGATAATCATATTTCCCACCGGTTCTTCCACATCAATACCAATCCCTAAAGCTGCGGCCATGGGTTCATGAATCAGATAAACTTCTTTGGCTCCTGCCTGCTCCGCACTATCCCGAACAGCTCTTTTTTCCACTTCCGTAATACTGGAGGGAATACAGATCATCATACGCCAGCTGGGGGGAAAAAGCGGCTTTTTGGGATAGATCATTTTGATCATTTCCCGTATCATAAGCTCGGCAGCGTTAAAATCGGCAATTACACCATCTTTAAGTGGTCTGACGGTTCGGATGCTTTCATGCGTCTTTTCATGCATCATCAGTGCCCGTTTTCCGACCGCCAATACTGTTTTTGGGTTATTCCGGTCAAGGGCAACTATGCTGGGTTCGTTAACTACGATCTCGTCATTATGAATGATCAGGGTGTTAGCTGTCCCCAGATCCATGGCAATCTCTTGCGTCAGGAAATTGAATAATCCCATTTTAAAAGGTCAGATTTATATTCTGTTACGATGCATGCAAAATTGACGGAAATAATCGGAATTAACAAAGTGAACATTAAACTCCGTCATCCTGCACTGAACGCTATTTTTACAAGGATATTTCTTAAAATCAACAGTTTATTATGAAGTAAATAGCAATTATGTTTCCATTTCCTGCTAAAAGTCGGTTTTTACCCATTAAAGGAATTCATAGCCGATATCTCTTCGGAAATACATCCCGTCAAAATCAATATGGGTCAATACAGCCATTGACTTACGGATAGCATCATGCAGCGAACCTGCGTATGAAGTCACACAGAGTACCCGGCCACCGTTGGTAACTACCTTGCCATTGTCGATCTGGGTGCCGGAATGAAATACCAGGCTATCTTCATATTTTTCATCAAGCCCTGAAATGACAAAGCCCTTTTCATAACTTCCCGGATAACCACGACTGACCGCTACCATGGTTGCCGCTGCACGGGGATCAATCTGAATCGTTTTTTCGCTCAGCTTTTTGTCAGCCACCGCCCGCAATAAGTCTACGAGGTCGTTTTTAAGACGTGGTATCACAACTTCTGTTTCAGGATCACCCATTCGGCAATTATATTCGATTACCATGGGTTCTTCACCCACTTTGATCAGACCAATAAAAATGAAACCGCGGTATTCGATGCCATCTTCCTTCAGACCTTTTATCGTTGGATCGATGATTCTTTCCTTCACTTTCAACATAAACCCGGAATCAGCAAATGGAACAGGACTCACAGCACCCATGCCACCTGTATTTGGCCCCTTGTCTCCTTCCCCGATTTTTTTATAATCTTTTGCTTCCGGCAACAGTACATAATGATCCCCGTCTGTAAGTACGAAAACCGAAAGTTCAATGCCCTCTAGGAATTCCTCCACAACAATCCTGCGCCCCGCTTCTCCAAATTTATCCTGCTGAAGCATGAGTTCGAATTCTGCCATCGCTTCAATATGACTCTGGCAAATAATAACACCTTTACCCGCTGCAAGACCGTCGGCTTTTAAAACTACAGGCAAACTGTGCTTTTTCACATATTCAGTGCCATCAGAAAAATGATCTGCATCAAATTCTTTGTATGCGGCTGTAGGAATACCATGTCTCATCATAAACTGTTTCGAAAAAGCCTTGCTGCCCTCCAATCGCGCAGCGGATGCGTTCGGACCAATTACAGGAATATGACTGAGCGACCTGTCGTTTAAGAAATGATCCACAATACCCTTTACCAACGGCTCTTCCGGCCCTACAAGCACCATGTCTATATTATTATCCAGACAGACTTTACCAACGGCGGAAAAATCTGTCGGATCCAGATGCAAATTCTTACCAAATGCTGATGTGCCTGCATTGCCGGGTGCTATAAATAACGCTGTGCATGACTTACTTTCTGAAATCTTCCAGGC
Organism: Puia sp.; assembly: GCA_036496825.1. GTDB lineage: Bacteria > Bacteroidota > Bacteroidia > Chitinophagales > Chitinophagaceae > Puia. The sequence goes on from DASXKM010000157.1 coordinate 3,802, forward strand.
CAGGGCATGTTCTCTTCCTCCTCCTCCAAGTAATAAAATGTGCATGGGTTGTTTTGATTAGGCTCGAAATTCACGATTCATACTCACAATTGAAAAATAATTTTACAAATGTGGAAATCACTTCTGCTTTTTGATGCATAAATTAATCTTACATTAGGCGATCCATTTATTTTTTTATCGAAACCAGAAACACATGAATACTGCGCCGCCCCAGAAAGGTCATCCCCGTGGATTATATGTATTGTTTTTTACCGAAATGTGGGAGCGCTTTGGTTATTACCTGATGGTGGGCATTCTCTATCTCTTCCTCCATGATACCGTTGCCAACGGAGGCCGGGGTTTGGATGTGAGTATGGCAGCAGATATCACCGGATCCTATATTGCGCTGGTTTATCTCACCCCTTTTCTCGGAGGTCTGATAGCCGACAGATATATCGGTTACCGGGTGTCCATTTTTTTAGGAGGGTCATTAATGGCTTTGGGATATTTCCTGATGTCTGTGCCTAATAGTGGTGGCCTTTTATATGGAGCACTCGCTTGTGTAATCGTTGGCAATGGATTTTTTAAACCCAATATCAGTACCCTGCTCGGTAACATTTACAATAGGGAAGATCTCAAACCAAAAAAAGATGTCGCCTACAATATTTTTTACATGGGGATTAATATCGGAGCCTTTGTCTGCAATTTTGTGGCCGCTTTCCTTCGAATCAATTATTCGTGGGGATATGCGTTCGCAGCCGCCGGGTTCGGAATGGTATTATCAATTATCATCTTCGCTTCCGGGCAGAAATATGTAAAGCACGCGGATGTGATCAAACCGGTGCAGAAAGAAGATATGTCGTTTTCAAAAATAACTTCATATGTATTCCTTCCCGCCATAGCAGCCGGCATACTTGGCTGGTTCGTGATGGGCAAGAATAATCTCTTCGGATCGCATTCTAATGACGCCTTTCTTTTTGCCTGCGTACCCATTATCATATTTTATTTTAGCGTCTGGTATCGGTGTTCAGGATTTGACAGGAAAAGAATCGGCACACTTTTTACCCTTTTTGGCGTGGCCATTATTTTCTGGAATATTTACAACCAGAATGCGACATCGCTTACCATTTGGGCCGATAGTTATACGAAACGGGAAGCACCAAAGTTTTCACAAAAGGTTTTATCCAAATTTGGCTTTTTGAATACGATCACCAATGAAAAAAAAGAAGTGCCCGTACTGGATTATCATTTTCATGCGCAGACAGATGCCAATGGTAAGGTAGTCACCGAACAGGGCGTGGATCCATATCTTCACAATATTCCCAAAGACGAGTGGCCGGCCCGGGGTGAAAATCTCAAATTGATTTCCACTGAAATTTATCAGTCCATTAATCCGTTCTGGATCATTGTTCTCACGCCGGTCATCGTAGGATTTTTTGGATTTATGAAATCGCGGGGCAGGGAATTGTCAACGCCATCGAAATTTGCGTGGGGAACCATCATCGCAGGATTATCTTCGCTGATCATGGTGGTCGCTGCCGTTTCGACAAATATTTATGAACACAAAGTTTCCTCCGCCTGGATCTTCGCCAGTTACGGAGTGTTTACCATCAGCGAACTTTTCATGAGTCCGGTGGGTCTTTCCCTCGTTTCCAAGGTTGCTCCCCGAAGGTTTACCGCGTTAATGATGGGAGGATGGTTTATTACTACTTCGCTGGGTGGGAAAATTGCCGGAATGATGACTGGATTCTGGGATCATTTCGACAGCAAAGCACTTTTTTTTGGAATCAGTGCCGTTGCCGCCCTGGTTGCCGGGCTTTTGCTGTTTCCGCTTACCAAGAAATTGAATGAGGTGGTTGTTAAAGCGACGGCGTCAGACGATTAACTTTGACGAAGCACAAAAACATCCAGGCTGATATACCTTCCATTTTTTATTTCGCAATCTTTTTTTGTCTCTTCATAAACGAACTGTAATTTTTTCAAAACTCTTATCGACAGGATATTTTCTGTCTCTACTTCTGCTTCTATTCGTTTCAGGTGCATTTTTTTAAACCCATATTCTACTGCCAGCAAAACAGATTCCGAAATTATTCCTGCACTCCAGTATTCAGGAATTAGCCAGAATCCTATTTCAGCTTTATGAAGTTCTCTTTTCAGATAATAAAGTCCAACCGCTCCGTAAAAAATTGAATTATCCAGGGAGCAGACAGCCCACCAGATTCCCGTTTCGTTTTTTTCCAATTCATCAAACCATTCAATCTGCTTTTTTGTTTCTTCCAATGTATTGAAATGAACGCCGTAATATTTAGTCACCTGAGAGTCAGAAAGTCCCAGAAATACATTTTCAAGATCGCGTTCATTGAACTGGCGCAGGAGCAACCTGCCTGTTTTGAAAACCGGGAATATTTTTTTCATATTTATTCACCGTGCGGGGAAATATTGACCGTTTGATCTTGATCCTTCTGCTCAATTCATTTTAAACGGAACAATCATTTCGAACATGGGGATGTTCACTTCAAAACTGACTTTGGAATGGAGATTTTCCATATGATAACTTCCATACATTTTACCCATCTCCGTCCGGAGATTACAACCGCTGACATATTGATATTTTTCTCCTGGCTGTAAAATCGGTTGCACGCCTACCACGCCCTCCCCCTCCACTTCGCGATTGCTACCGTTGCTATCAAAAATATGCCATTGACGGCGATGCAGTTTAACGGGAAAATTATTATGGTTCCATATCGTTATCCGGTAAGCGAACATGTGTTCACCAGCAACCGGATTACTGTAGTCCGGCTGATAAAAAGTTTCCACATCGATCTCAACCCCTTCAGAAATTTTATTCGCCATGGAGTCTGTTTGTATAAAAATACGGAAAAAGGTTAAAGCCTAATGCCCAAAATCCAAAACTCTTGCATTAAAAGGTTTGTTAACGTAACATTGTCCCTTATCAACGATTCAATAGATTCCTGGAACATCATGGTGAATTTATTTACTTCAAAGTTTTGGGCATTAGACTATAGGCTTTAGGCTTTAAAATGTAAATTCGCGCAACCTCATAAATGTATATGAAAATAGCAGTAGCAAAAGGAGATGGCATCGGACCGGAAATTATGGATGCTGTTTTGAACATATTTAAGTCAAACCAGGTTCCGTTGGAATATGTGATTGTGGATATGGGAAAATGGGTATTTGATAAAGGCTTCTCCAATGGTATGACGCCGGAATCCCAACAGGTAATTGAAGAGTTGGGCATACTTTTTAAAGGGCCAATGGAAACGCCGAAAGGCAAAGGCGTAAAAAGTATTAACGTGACTGCGAGAAAGACCTGGAATACGTATGCCAACAAAAGAGTCTTTCAATCCCTGCATGGCGTAGATACCGTTTTTTCGAAAGCCGGCATACCAATCGATATTACCATCGTGCGGGAAAACATTGAAGATACCTATGGCGGAATTGAACATATGCCCACTCATGACGTGGCATTGAGCCGTCGTTTTATTACCCGGCCGGGAAGTCTGCAGGTGATTAAATACGCTTTTGAGATGGCGAAAAAAAATGGGGCACGGAGGATAACCTGCGGCCATAAAGCCAATATCATGAAACTTACAGACGGCCTTTTTCTGGAGTGCTTCCAGGAAGTGGCTAAAGAATATCCGGAATTAAAATCCGACGATATCATAGTTGATGACCTGGCCATGAAGCTGGTAGTACGTCCACAGGAATTTGATGTGGTTGTTCTGACGAATCTGCAAGGCGATATTATCTCCGATCTCTG
>DASXKM010000158.1:0-7071 GCA_036496825.1 Puia sp.
TCTTTGATGAAACAAAAGGAAAGGTCTGGACGAACGAGAAAGCAACAGAAGCTGAATGGAAAGTAATACACCGGGCCATTAAAAAACTGGATGAGGATACAGATCGTTTTTCTTTCAACACGGCCGTAAGCGCCAGTATGATTACAGTGAATGAGCTCGGAGAATTGAAGTCCCATAAGAAAGAAATACTGGAGAAGCTGTTGGTCCTGTTAACACCCTATGCGCCTCATATCTGTGAAGAATTGTGGCGTCAGCTTGGAAATGAGGGAAGCGTGCTGGATGCACCTTATCCATTATACGATCAGAAATTTTTAGTTGAGTCATCTAAATTATATCCTGTAGCTATTAATGGCAAAACCCGCACCGAACTCAATATCAGTCTGGATGCGAATCAGCAGCAGGTAGAAGCAATGGTGCTTGCAGACGAGGCAGTTAAAAAATGGCTTAATGGGAACTCACCCAAAAAGGTCATCTACGTAAAAAATAAGATGATTAATATAGTGGTTTAGGTTCCTGAAACCACCCTAAAATCAATTCCGAGATTTTCCTATACAGACTTTATTAATTGCTTTGCCTTAAGCCTTACCCTTTAGGCCTTAAGCCTGTTATGGTTTAACCAGCCTCACCAATGCACTGCTTCCTTCAGTACTTTGCAGGTGTGCTTCATATCGTTTGTCTTCCACGATTGCGACCATCAGGGAGGTATTGGGTGGTATGGATCCCAGATTTTCAGCAACCATTACCAGTTCATTATCTGATTGCAGATCGGTTACTGCAATCTTCATGGTATACGCTTCTTCCGCGAGCAGAATATGTTCCTTCAACAAACGCCCATTTAAAAATACCGCGATGGAGTCGCCATCGATCTCTGCATTGTCATAAAAACGGAGCTCAATGGAATCGCCTTTTATGGGAATAACATTTTGTAAAATCTTAGTCCGGGTAGTAAATCTCTCTTCATTGGTCTGCATGGCAGGTGGCAAAAAAACCGGTGCATTGACCTGCTGATTTGGAGGTTCAGCTTTTTCGACAATCGTGTGGGATTGTTTTGGTTTGGCGACTGGTTGAGCAGTGGGTTCTTCCGCAAAATTGGTAGTTTGATCGGGAGAAATACCATCCGACGGCGGAATTGGTTCTCTTCCAACAGACTTTCCCGGGCTTTCAGGTGTCCTGACAATCGCCACGGGAACGGAACTGGTTTCATCCTTTGGTATTGTTTGTGGAGAACCAAATGCCATTTGCTCGATACTGTCAACTACTTCGGGATGACTTACACCATAAGCATAATTCTCAATCAGGAAATCCCATTCATCCGGAAATGCGGGTGCTGTATTCCCTTTCAACAGGTGGAGTTCCTTTTTATCTTTTTTATTATCTTCTTTTCCTGAAGATTTTCCATCGAGTTTCATGACGCCCTCACCAGGACAATTGAAATCGGCGACCGCCAGCATCGGTCCCGAACGGTTTGAATGATGGTCTTCAATTAATACGTCGTCATACCAGATCACATCATTATTCCGATCGTCGAAATATCCTTTCACTGAGTATCGCCTGTAATTCGATTTGGAGTCGTAATAATAAGAAGTGCCGATCAGGCTGTCCCCTTTGCGAATCAGCTTAAGTTCCACTTTCGAATTTCCCATTTTTCCTTTCCAGACACCCGTAATCGGCTGGGCTTGTAATTGCATACTAATCAATATAAAGAGAGCCGTAACGGAACTTAATTTTTTACTGAAAGAATAGGATTGCATGAAAGGTCAACGCAGACCAGAAAGTAATATTATACAGATTCTGTTAATTTAGCTGGCATTGAAGGTTGAAGGTCGACATGCAAAATATACATTCTCATATTATCATGTCCACATTCTATTTTGAATTCCTTCATTTTTACCCTTCCACATTCACCACACTAAGTCAGATATACATCCAGCAAGCCATCGGGAAGTGCAAGCAGCACAAACCTGTTTTTGTGATCCACTTTATCCAGGGTTTGTTCATTGATGGGTATGAGGACTTCTTTGGTCTCAATTTCAAGACGGCATAATATCTGATGAGGCTGTTCGATGACTTCCAGTATGGGTCCCAGATCTTTTCCCTGATCCATTACCCGGTAACCCACCCATCCAATGGGATTATTTTTCTGGGTATGCATCTGGATTTCTTCTTCTTTCATCCAGACTTCTCTTCGTAAAAATTTCACAGCGTCCTCCTTACTGTCAATACCTTCCAGTTTTAGATATAATTCTTCGTCTCCCTTTTTACGGATATTTTCCACGAAATAGGGGAGCAATTCGTCCTTTTTTTGTTCAAGGAAAATGACCTTTATTTTTGAAATGGAAATTTTTTTCCCAAGATGGTGCAGAACAATCAAATCCCCTTTTAATCCAAAAGCAGAAACAATTTTTCCAATATTTCGGTAGCTTTTTTCCATTCCAGGACAAATAAAAAAAGGCTAACCGCTGGCTGGCGGTTAGCCTTCAGAAGAATATTTTTACGGCGTTTAACCCTGGGTTTCGTTCTCCTGTCTTCTTTCAACTCTTCTTGGAGGAGGCGCGTTTCGTCTGCCACCGGGTCTTGCCTTTCGATGATCTTCCTGGCGTTTCTTGACACTTAATTCATGATCGCTATGCCATTTGGAGAATTTCTCCATAGCAGCCGCTTCATCAAAGAGTCCGAGTCCAACACCACGTAAAAGGTGTTTCAGATAAAGTACACCCTTATAACTCAGAATGCGGCGAACCGTATCTGTCGGTTGAGCTCCTTTATGCAGCCAGTCGAGCGCCTTCTGACGATCAAGCTGAACTGAAGCAGGAACAGTTAAAGGATTGTAAGTACCAATTTTCTGAATGAATTTTCCGTCTCTTGGTGCGCGAATGTCGGCAATGACGATGAAATAGAATGGTCTCTTCTTAGACCCATGTCTTTGGAGTCTGATTTTTACAGGCATCTTAAATAAAAATTTAAATGCGTTATTTAATAAGGTTTATACGTAGATCGAACGAATCAATCTGTTAGTGCAAATGTAATGAATCAACTATAAAATGGCGAATGATTTAACGTCTTTTTTGATGAACGTGGAAATTAACGTTTCCCAAATCCCATTCCTCCCATCGGCATTTTGTTCATTGTTTTCATCATCTGTTTCATTTGTTCGAATTGTTTCATAAATGCGTTCACTTCCGCAATTTCCTTACCGCTGCCGCTGGCAATACGTTTCCGGCGGCTTTGATCAATGGAATCGGGGTTAGCACGTTCGTATGGCGTCATGGAGCTGATCATAGCTTCGATACCTTTAAAAGAATCATTACTGATATCAATGTCTTTTATAGATTTACCGACACCAGGGATCATTCCAAGCAGATCCTTGATATTCCCCATTTTGCGAATCTGGTCCAGTTGCTGTTTAAAATCCTCGAAATCAAATTGATTTTTACGGATTTTCTTTTCAAGTTTCCGCGCCTCTGCTTCGTCGAACTGGCCCTGTGCCTTTTCTACCAGCGAGGTGATATCACCCATTCCGAGGATACGCTGAGCCATCCGATCCGGATAGAAAACGTCCAGGGTCTCCATTTTCTCTCCACTACTCACAAACTTAATGGGCTTGTTAACCGTGTATTTAATGGAAAGGGCCGCCCCCCCGCGGGTGTCACCATCCAGCTTCGTAAGCACAACGCCGGTAAAATCCAGTCTTTCGTTAAAGGCCCTTGCGGTATTTACTGCGTCCTGGCCTGTCATGGAGTCCACCACAAATAATATTTCCTGGGGATCCACCGCTTTTCTGATATTGGCTACCTCGGTCATCATGGCTTCATCAATGGCCAACCGACCGGCAGTATCTACAATAATGACGTTTTTATTTTTGCTTTTTGCTTCGGAAATCGCCTGTTTTGCAATATCTACAGGGTTCTGGTTGCCTTCCACTGTAAAAACATCAACACCTATCTGGGAGCCCAGTATCCGAAGTTGTTCAATGGCTGCGGGACGATACACATCGGCCGCTACCAGCAAAGGTGAAAGACCCTTCTGCGCTTTAAGGTAATTGGCCAGTTTTCCACTAAACGTGGTTTTACCAGACCCCTGTAATCCGGCTACAAGGATGACTGTGGGATTTCCCTTGGCATTCAGGGTGCTTTCGTTGCCACCCATCAGTGCCGTTAACTCGTCCTGCACAATCTTGACCATCAGTTGACCCGGGCTTACCGCAGTAAGTACTTTCTGACCCATAGCCTTCTGCCGGATCGTATCGGTAAAATCTTTGGCAATTTTAAAATTTACATCCGCATCGATCAGCGCCCTACGGATATCCTTTACAGTTGCCGCCACATTAAGCTCTGTAATTCTGCCCTGGCCCTTCAACTGTTTAAAGGCAGCGTCTAGCTTCTCACTCAGATTTTCAAACATATCCCTGCATTAAAAAATGAAATGAAAAAACGTGAATAAACATATTGTTCTATCCACGTTTTCCAGTAAGGCAAATGTAAGAAAATGAAGTGTAAATTTATCTCAGTCGATATTCTTTGATGATTAAATACCCAGATAGTTCCGCAGGGATTTAGCCCCGGAATTAGATCTCAGTTTTGTGATTGCTTTATCTTTAATCTGACGAACACGCTCCCGGGTAAGGCTGAAACGGTCGCCAATATCCTCGAGGCTCATTGGGTGATCCACACCGATGCCAAAGAAAAAGCAGATGACTTCCTTTTGACGCTCCGTAAGAGTTTGCAGTGAACGGTCAATGTCTATTTTCAGGGATTCGTTGTGTTCAATATTTGTTTCTGCCCGGTCGGCATTCGTATTTTCCATCACATCAATCAGGGTATTATCCTCCCCTTCCGACAAGGGTGTATCAACACTTACATGCCTGCCACCGATACCAATGGTGGACCGAACTTCCTCTATATCCAATTCAAGCACTTCGGCCAGTTCTTCAGGCGAAGGCTCCCGTTCAAATTGTTGTTCCAGCAGGGAATATGCTTTCTGTATCCGGTTGGTTAGTCCCACTTTGTTTAATGGAAGACGCACAATCCTGGATTGTTCAGCCAATGCCTGAAGAATACTCTGACGGATCCACCAAACGGCATAAGAAATGAACTTAAAGCCGCGGGTTTCATCGAAACGCTGCGCTGCCTTGATCAGGCCCAGGTTGCCCTCATTGATAAGGTCTGGCAGGGTTAATCCCTGATTCTGATACTGTTTGGCTACGGAAACTACAAATCGAAGATTGGCTTTAGTTAGTTTGTCAAGGGCCTTCTGATCTCCCTGCTTGATCCGGATGGCGAGTTTTACCTCTTCTTCCGGAGTGATCAATTCAACTTTTCCGATCTCCTGCAGGTATTTTTCCAAGCTCTGAGACTCACGATTGGTGATACTCTTCGTGATCTTGAGTTGACGCATACTCATGGGCAGGTAATTTTTAAAGGGTTATAGGTTAAAGGGTTCTTCAGAAATTCAGATATTAGGATCACATTAAAAACGAATAATTGAATCTTTTCTTATCATGACAATCATAAGATTCAAATTAACCTATCCAATATAGGGTTTAAGATCGGGAATACCAAACCATAATGACGGTAAATGACTGATTTTCAGCCATTTCCCAATTCTGGAAGGGATGATTTCTTCATAATCAGCCTTTTCGGAAGAATTAAAAAAAATTTCAGGTCATGAAATATTTATCTATAATTGCAGCCCACGATCAATAGACAATAGATGAGCAAGAAACAGCAGTTCACGTTAGAATACTCTTTAAAATGCCCACCCTCCATTTTATACGAGTTCTTAAGTACCCCGGCCGGCCTTCAGGAATGGTTTGCGGATAAAGTAGATGAGAGAGATAATATATTCAGTTTTTCATGGAATGGTTCTACAACCAAGGCCGAAGTATTGGAAAGTGAAATGGACAAATTCGTTCGTTTTCACTGGTCCGACTCGCCCAAAGAAGAATTTTTCGAATTCCGGATTGAAAAATCAGATATCACCAACCAAACAATTCTTCTGATAAAAGATTTCGCTGATAAAAAAGATATAAAGGATCAATCGCAGCTTTGGAGCTACCAGGTGAAGGATCTGTTTCACAGGCTCGGCAACTAATTGCGTTGCTAAGATTCGATGAGCGACGCCGTTTTGAATTTTCAATTTTTACATTGGTTTTAGGCTTTGGGCTTTAAGCTTTCAGCTATTTTTGCACAGTGATAAAAAAATTAGACAAGCTAATTATTGGCGCATTCATCGGTCCCTTTATTGCCACATTTTTTATTACTGTCTTTGTCTTGGTCCTTCAGTTTTTCTGGCTTTATATAGATGATATCGTAGGTAAAGGCCTCGATATGATCACCATATTCACATTTATTTTATACGTCTGCGCCACATTGGTACCACTTGCTTTACCGCTTGCGGTTTTGCTTTCATCCATTATGACTTTTGGTAACCTGGGTGAAACTTTTGAACTGGTGGCAATCAAATCAGCCGGCATTCCGCTGCTCCGGTTTATGCGACCTCTTTTTGTTTGTTCATTGGTGATCTGTGGTATCGCTTTCGCGTTCAATAATTATATAATTCCGGTAGCGCAGCTGAAGATGCAGACACTTAAATATGATATTATCGTCTCCAAACCCGCTTTCGACATCAAGGAAGGAGTATTTTATGATAAGATCGATGGTTATATTATCAAAATTGGGAAAAAAGACAAGGACGGCACAAATATTCACGATATATTAATTTATCAGCACAATTATAATCTGCTACAGGATTATGCCACAGTCGCACAAAGCGGCAGAATGACCATTTCACCCGATAAAAAATTTCTTGAGTTCAATCTGAAAAACGGATGGAACTACCAGGAAAAAGGTCAGCGTAATTCTATTAATACTGAACTCATAAGAATCGGGTTTGAAGAATATAAAAAAGTATTCGATCTGAGTTCGTTCAAATTAAATAAGACGGATGACAGTGCTTTTAAAAACAATTACCAGATGCTCAACATGCGTCAGCTGGCCACCACGATTGACTCACTCGAACACACCACCGCCGCTTATCAGAAACAGGGAAAAAATTTACTGAGTGCCCAAATAC
>DASXKM010000159.1:0-4582 GCA_036496825.1 Puia sp.
AAAGCAGACCCTTTGGCAAAATATAAATCATCTTTTACTGATTTCAAACCGTTTGCGCCGGTAATATTTTCGAGGTAAAGAACCGGCTTGTCATCTGTAATCTTCCATATCCTACCCGTCTTCGAGTCAGAAACATAAACAGCTCCTCCTTCGCTGACCGTAATATCATTCAGGCCGCTGGCACCCTCAATAGAAATTTTCTTTTTCAGTTTGGCACTCGGAACATCCACTACCACTACATCGGAGATATCTGCTGCATAGAGATTATTACGGTATACACCCAATCCTTTGGGGGCATTCAATCCGGTAAACCATAAAGAATCATAATTCGTCCCCATCATTGTCATGCGACCAATTCCGCCCTTTCCGTCTAAACCCCATGGCTCTCCATCAATCAGGGAAACATAGAGCATATTATTTTTCATATCGGGCAGCACCGATTCGGGCGTTGCCACAACCGCTTCGGTGGTCCATAATTGCACCAGTTTATGTTTTTGTGCAAAAGAGAATTGGCATACGGCCAGAAACAGAAATGTCAGTAATTTCTTCATGACATGGTTTTTTAGTGGGGGATAAAATTATTATTCTTTATCAATACGGGGAATTTTATTTGATCTGAAAGGAACTTTTCGTAAATTCAATAAACTGCCGCCATGTCAAATCTGAAAACTTTTACCCAGTCCGAAATTGCGCCTCTGAATAGCCTGGATGAATGGGAAGAAGATGTTTTAAAAAGATATCCCGAACAGGAAAGCCCCGCAAAAGCGAAAGAAGCATTCAGAAATTACGAAGCACCTGCCAGAGACACGGTTCGTGAATTTTATAAGCTGAATCATACTTATCAGACCTATGATTTTGTTCAGACCAAACGGAACGAGTTTCTGTCATTCAACAAAAGGGAAATGCCTGTCTGGGATGCTTTCCAGTTTTTGAACCAGCTCGTTGATGATTCAGATCCTGATACTGATCTGGATCAGTTTCAGCATTTATTGCAAACCTCCGAAGCAATCCGCGCTGACGGGAATCCCGATTGGATGGTGCTGGTTGGCCTGATGCACGATATGGGAAAGGTGTTATGTTTGTTTGGCGAACCGCAATGGGCGGTAGTTGGTGATACATTCCCGGTGGGCTGCGCACATTCAGAAAAAGTGGTGTATCCTGAATTTTTCGCACTGAACCCTGATTCATCCAATGCTGTTTACAATGCAGAATTGGGAGTTTATAAAGCGAATTGTGGTCTTAAGAACGTGACCATGTCCTGGGGTCATGACGAATATGTATATCAGATGATGAAGAATTCCTTACCGGAACCCGGACTATACATGCTTCGTTATCATTCATTTTATGCCTGGCACAGAGAAGGAGCCTATGATTATTTGCTGGATGATCACGACCGCGATATGCTTAAATGGGTAAAACTCTTTAATCCATACGATCTGTATTCAAAAAATCCAGAGCCACCGGATTGGAGCAAACTCAAACCTTACTATGAAGGGCTTGTCAATAAATATCTGCCAGCGACATTAAAATTCTAACCCTGCTCATCTTGCAGAAACCGGAGTATTACACCCGTGCATAAACTACAGCGAGCAGATTACCTTGTATTTTTTGTCTATTTTATAGTCGTATTTTCATACGGTTATTATATCTATCGAAAAAAGAAATCGGTATTAACTGACTCAAAAGATTTTTTTCTTGCAGAAGGATCACTCACCTGGTGGGCCATTGGCGCTTCTTTGATTGCGTCAAATATTTCAGCTGAACATTTTATCGGCATGTCGGGTTCGGGTTATGCACTTGGTCTGGCGATCTCAACTTATGAATGGATGGCCGCAGCCACGCTTATTATTGTGGCTGTTTTTATTTTACCGATTTATCTGCGGAATAAGATTTTTACGATGCCCCAGTTTCTGGCGACCCGGTATAATCAACAGGTCAGCACACTCATGGCCATTTTTTGGTTACTTGTCTATGTATTTGTAAACCTGACTTCCATTATTTATCTCGGCGCACTGGCGATCACATCGATTTCGGATATTTCGTTTGGGTGGAGTATCGCGGGTTTGTCTATTTTCTCTATCATCGTCACGCTTGGTGGAATGAAAGTTATCGGGTACACGGATGTTGTACAGGTGCTGGTTTTGATCATTGGCGGATTGGTGACCACATACCTGGCGCTCACGCTGCTTTCGCAGCATTTTGGATATGGAAGTAATTTGCTAAAAGGTATTTCTATTTTACGAAAGGAGGCACCGGATCATTTTCATATGATTTTCCATAAGGGAGATCCATACTATCAGGATCTTCCGGGTCTTTCGGTTGTGATCGGAGGAATGTGGATCAACAACCTGGCTTATTGGGGATGCAATCAATACATTATACAACGGGCATTGGGGGCTAATCTGAAGACAGCCAGAAGCGGATTACTTTTCGCAGCATTTTTAAAACTGCTGGTACCCCTCATCGTCGTTTTGCCAGGTATCACGATGTTTGTTTTGCACAAGAACGGTATGTTTCAGCAGGAAATGATGCCAAACGGGGTTGTCAAACCGGATCATGCTTATCCGACGCTCATGAATCTTTTACCGGCCGGTCTGAAAGGTGTTGCCTTTGCAGCATTGACAGCGGCTGTTGTTGCATCACTGGCCGGTAAAGCAAATAGTATTTCAACCATTTTTTCTCTTGATATCTATAAGAAATTTTTTAATAAAAACGCATCGGAAAAGCAACTGGTCGGTATCGGAAAGTGGGTTGTTATTGTGGCAATGAGTATTGCAGCACTTATTGCACCAGCTCTAAAAAACCTGGATCAGGCTTACCAGTTTATACAGGAATATGTGGGTTTTATTTCACCTGGTGTGCTGGCCATTTTTATGATGGGATTTTTCTGGAAGCGAACAACCGCCACAGCCGCATTGACCGGCAGTCTGCTGACAATACCGGTGTCTACCATATTAAAATTTCTTCCCGTTTGGACCAATGGTGAATTTCCCGATTACCCGTTCCTGGATCGGATGACCATCACTTTTTTGATCATTGTGCTGATCATGATTGGAATCAGTCTATCAAAGCCAGCCGCCAGTCAGGTTTCTCACACGATAATCGTTGATAAAAAAGATTTCAGGGTATCCTTCTCATTTGTTCTCGGTTCGGTTATCATCATGGGAATCCTGGCGGGATTGTATACAGCGTTCTGGTAATTACTAGTAGTATCGTCCAATATATTTGTTCTCAACAATCGCTTTCTTCAATTCCGCCGGATCAATGATGCCCTCCTTTGCAAAAACAATTTTTCCTCCGGGTTCAACAAGCATCGTATAAGGCAGAGCACCCTGCCATTTCGGATCTATGGCTTCAATCAATTTATATTTGCTTTCGCCCGAAAAAATATAATTCCTGCCGGAAGCCTGCTGCTTCTGAAGAAACTGAAGTGCTTTATTTTCCTTCGCCATTTCATCCGCACTGATGCTGATGAATTCAAAATCTCTCTTTCGGTACATTCGGTTCATCGTAATAAATTCCGGAAACTCAGTTACACAGGGACCGCACCAGGTTGCCCATACATTTATCAGCCGAAGTTTGTCGGAATGATTTTGAACGAGATCTTTGATTGCCTGCTCATTGATCGAATCGAGTGTAACAGGTTCCTTGGCCCAGTTTGCCTTGGCCTTATCAATCCAGTTGCTTTTTTCAGCCCATTTTATGCTGCATCCAAATACTTTTGTTGTTGGAACCAACACCGGTTTGCCAGCCAGTAATTCGTCGATCGCCACCCGGGCATCCATAACCGTGGGAGTTTTGGTAGGTTTTTCCATGTCATCGATGCGCCCGCTATACCGCAGAATCCTCTTCTTGTCAAATATAAAAACATGTGGAGTGGCAATCGGGCCGTAGGCGACAGAGACTTTTTCTGTTTCACCATCAAATAAATACGGGAAATTGAAATTCTTTTCTTTGGCCCGCAGTTTCATTTCTTCGAAGGAATCTCCCATATCGGTGTACCCCAGTTCGTCGAGGTTAATGGAGGTCGGGTCATTAGGCATGATGGCTACGACCGCCACGTTTTTTGGTGAATAGTCTTTTGTTAGCTGAATGATCCTGTCCTCGTAGGCCTGTGCTGTGGGGCAATGATTACAGGTAAAAATAATTACCAGTACATCGGCTTTACTGAATGAAGACAAGCTATAGGTTTTGCCATCCGTACCGGGCAGAGAAAAAGGAGGTGCGGGTGATCCGATGGGCAATGTGGGATGATCACTTGCAAACGGGTTACCCGGATAGATATTCTTCATTTCATTTCCCATGGCAGAAACGAGTACCATGCTAAAAACAAACATCAGGCAGGCTTTCATTGATTAAGATTTACAGATTTTCAAACGCGAATCGTGTAAAAGGTAATAATTTTTCAAAAATGATGGATGGAGTTGGGGAATTTTATATTGGCTGTAGTAGGATTGAAGTAGTCGTCCGGCTACCATACGTACCAAATTAGCGTATGTAGTAGCACAGATGTAGCTTAAAAAATTAAATTTGTTTTAAAGAGCCTACATTTATAAACAGAAAACCGATTGCTTTAGCTAAA
>DASXKM010000160.1:0-2855 GCA_036496825.1 Puia sp.
TTGATGTTCAGTATGATCTGGAAAATCTGCTGCATGCCGAACCGGAAACGATCGACACGCTGACCCTTTATTTTCAATCAATAGATGAAGAAAACGGGATCGCTTATGAAAACAGACGCCTGCTTGAATCAGCTATTAAGAAATTAAATTCAACGGTTAATAATTTTTTTGAAAAAGCTGCTGAGGACCTGCTGAATATATTCCCCTGTTACTTTGAGAAATTCAGAACAGATGGGGTTGAATATGATATCTATGTGGGCCAATCGATCGTACCGCATGCGCCATTTAAGAAGGAGCATCTGCAGGATATGAAACGATGGCAATTGAAGTCGATGATTCAGGCCCTGCATCTGGTTCAGGATCAGATTCCGGATATTGACTACCAATTACAGACCACCCAGCTTTTATTTGTCCATCCGCAAACGATCGATATTACATTCAGAAAAGATGAACGAAGATTTGATGTGGAAGGTGCGTACAATATCCGTTACCATATTATCAAGAAAAGAATCGACAAAGTACTTATTCTTGATTCGAATGAACGCCTTACCCAGCCGGGAAAAATCGCCATTATCTATTTTGACGACCGGGATGCAGAAGAATTTAAAGGGTTTATCAGGGAATTACAGGATGAAAATCTTTTATTGAACGATCTGGAGGAACTTGACTTGGAAGCCCTGCAGGGGGTGGATGGCCTGAAAGCAATCCGGGTTGGTGTGTTCACCGGGGGTGTACAATCTGCAAGCGTATCTTCAAACGAATTGGAAAAAACGATTTAACTTCCAATTCATTTTTCAAATTCCGGTTTCCGGATAAACAGATACTTTCATGAAACTGGTTTCAAGAAAAAAATTTTTATTGTCGGGTCTCAGTCTGGTAGCGCTTCCGTCTTTTTTTTCCCAAAAAAAAGATACAGTACCAAAATTATCTTTTTCCACCCTGGGTTGTCCCGACTGGAGTTTTGATAAAATTATTGACTTTGCCAAGGACAATCATTACACCGGCATAGAAGTCAGGGGGATTCTCCGGGAGATGGATCTTCCAAAGGTACCCGAGTTTTCAAATCCGGAATCCATTGCCCTGACATTGAAAAAAATGAATGACCGTGGATTGGAATTCGTGGATCTTGGGTCATCCTGTGCACTTCATTTTCCGAAAGGAGAGGAAAGAACAAAAAACCTGAATGAAGGAAAGAGATTTATTGATCTGGCGGAAAAATTGAATTGTCCTTATATCAGGGTATTTCCAAATCAGTTACCCAAGGATCGCGACCGACAGGAAACTTTGAACCTGATTATTGACGGATTAAAAGAGCTGGGTGCCTATGCTTCCAAAACGCAGGTTACTGTTTTACTGGAATCACATGGTGAGCTGATTTATAAAAAAGATCTGCTGTTTGTTATGGACGCCGCAGCCAACTCTCATGTAGGTCTGGTTTGGGATGTCTGTAATATGTGGATCGTTACTAAAGAATCTCCGCAGGACGTGTATGCCACTTTGAAGCCTTTTATTCGGCATACCCATATAAAAGATTTAAAAATTGAAAACGGTAAGGAAGAATATGTTCTGCTCGGGACAGGCATCGTCCCCATCTTCCAGGCAATCGACCTGCTTTACAAAAATAACTATCCCGGATATTATAGTTTTGAGTGGGAGAAATTATGGCATCCGGAAATTCCAGACTCGCAAATTGCTCTTTCTGATTATCCACTTGCGATGAAAAAACACTTTGAGGCGTAATAATTTCTCATTAAATCGGCATCCCGGGCAGTTGACGGATATCAACAGCCGATGAAATTCTCTGAACAACGGTTTGATATCCCAGGTACAGGTGTGCCATTTACCTCATAAAGCATCCTGGCGCCAACAGACCTTTCTCTATGCCAGATTATTTCCAATGTACTCAGGCGAATGCCGCAGTCATCATCTCCGGCTGTCATTCTGCAGGTCTTTACCCAGGCGACGGGCTTTAGTTCTATATCCATAGTAAAACAGAAAAAAATCGATGTCGCTGAAAATGAATACAATATTCTGGAAAATTGACCGTTTCCTTTCCCTTATGCTAAATGTTTTCACTTAGTTCTTATAAGTGTATTTATTTAGCACAATAATAATCACTAAGTCCAATTTAATATGAAACTGACCATATCCAGCCTATGTTTAGTTTTTATTCTGTCCCTATCCCTTCAAACACAAGCCGCCAATCGTTACTGGATATCCGCCATTGCTTCTAACTGGAATAACATTGCCAACTGGTCAAATGTTTCCGGAGGTGCCGGAGGTTTCAGTGTGCCTGTTGCGGGAGATAACGTTACATTCAATAATGTCAGGCGGGGGAATTGCACCATCGACATTGCGGTGAATATTTCGAATTTGACGATAAATGCCGGATACACCGGTACGATTACTCAGGGCGCACATGCCATTATCATTTCAAATGACGCTGTATTTTCGGCCGGCCACTTTCTCGGCGGTTCATCCAATTTTACGATCGGAGGAAATTTTACTTTAAGCGGAACCAATTTTACTTCCACATCAGCCACCCTTGAAATCGACGGAGACCCGGCATTTACCAGCGGTGTTTTTACTCATAACAACGGCACTGTAAAATTCAATGCTACCGGAGCGACCAATATATCGGGAACGAGCCCCACGTTTTTTACGCTGGAATTTGTAGGGAACGGGTTCAATTACAATATTAATTCAACCGGCATTATCAGGGTAACCAATAGCCTCAATATCAGTGGAACATCAACGTATAACCTAAATACCGGCGACATTGACTTAACGGGAAATATCAATATTACAAATACGGCAGCCGGAGCCGGTGGTTCAGCATCTGTTAATATCATAGG
>DASXKM010000161.1:0-4787 GCA_036496825.1 Puia sp.
TAATCATTAATCATTGATACAATCCATTTTGCCGGCAGGGTTCTCAGTATTACCGAAATTGTTTTTGCCAGAAACCCGGGAACGATTATCGCGGATCTTTTCAATGTTCTATCAATGGCAATTTCTCCGATTCTTTCAGGAGGAAGCGCCATGTGCTTACCTAACCATCCTAATTTTTTTATGGTTTCTTTTTCAATAGACGGTTTTGTAAAAACAGGCCCGGGACAAAGACAACTCACAGAAATATTTTCTTTCCGGAGTTGCTGCCTTAATGACTGACTAAAAAAAATCATGAATGACTTCGTCGCTGAATAAATATTTTTAATCGGGATCGGCGCGAAACCCGCCATGCTGGAAACATTCAGAATAAAGGATGGCGCGTTTTTTCTTAATAAAGGAAGCAGATGAGAAATTAAGGAAGCAGCAGGTTCGGTATTCAGCCTCAGCATATAAAGACTGTCCTTTAGTGAAGAGGACAAATAATCTGCTGAACCGCCGATCCCCGTTACATTGCACAACATGGTTAATCGCAGATCTCTTTCGACACACCAGGTTCCGATTTTCATTGCCGAATCATCCACACTGATGTCGAGCGGCAATATTTCCACATGGATCGGATAGGCAGTTTCAAGTTGGTTTTTTGCATGATTCAATTCTTCCACATTCCTGGCGATCAGAATCAGATTATATTTTCTTTTGGCAAGCGCAACGGCGATGGCATATCCGATCCCCTTGCTGCCACCGGATACCAACGCGTAAGGCATATCATTTTTTATCGCCTGCTTTGCCATAAATATTCACGATCATTTGTCTGGGCAGAATCCTGATCAGGAAAGCCGTTATTTTTGAAACGGTTCCCGGAACAATGACCATCCGGTGATCCAATGTTTCCTGGACCGCGATCTCTCCGACTTTTGCGGGAGGCACGGCCATCAGGTTTCCAAACCATCCCAGTTTCTTCTTTGTGTCTTCCACGATTTCAGGTTTTGTGAAAACCGGCCCGGGACACAATACACTCACACTGATATTTTTTTCCTTCAACTGATAACTGAGTGAATAGCTAAAGAAAACAACGGCGGATTTTGTGGCAGAGTATAGATTTTTTACGGGGATCGGTGCAAAACCGGCCATACTGCCCACATTCAGAATAAATGACGGGGCATTTTTTTCTAACAGGGGCAGCAGGGTAAGTGTGAGCGCCATGGCGGATCCGATATTCAGATTAATCATGTAGCGCAGCGAATCCAGCGGCAGACTCAAATAATCCCTGGATCCTCCAAATCCCGCCACATTGCAAAGCATCTTTAACCGGATGTTCCTGTCATAACACCATTTGGCGATATCGGGGGCAGATTCGTTAAAACTTAAGTCGTAAGAAAGAATTTCAACGTGCACATGATATTCACTTTCAAGTTTTTTCTTTGCACTGATTAAAGAATCCATATGCCGGGCGATCAGGATGAGATTATAACCTCGCCTTGCCAGGGCTTCTGCAATGGCGTATCCGATGCCTTTACTTCCTCCGGCAACCAATGCATATTCTGAATCCCGATGTAAATCCTCCGAATGGGAAGATTGAATAATGAATGACCCGGGAATTGAGTTTGCTGATGATGAAGGTTTGTTGAATGCGAATACTGATGTAAGAGCGGATTGTGAACGGGTGGAAATTGCCATCAACAGAAAGGCAGCGAACAAGGAGATTTTTTTCATGTTGGTATCAATCTTTTTCGAGCCTGAAGAATAAAATAAAAAACGAGATAAAGTTGTCAAAGGTTGCAACGGGATCATGCTGTCTGATCATTGATGACACTGCAATAGAGGGGCCAGGTAAGCCGTGAAATACATTCCCCGTTCACTTAAAATGTCTTACACCGGCTTCCCTTACAAACGGATTTTAAGCTAATTTTCAGTTATGAAACAAACAAGATTCTTTTTGATCTCGATTTCCTGTATACTCTTCCTTGCTTTTACAAAATCAGGGTTTAAGGGAGAATGGGAGTTGCTCTTTAATGGGAAAAATCTCAAGGGCTGGGATACGTATATCGGACCTGACCTGAATGACAGCGGGAAATTTATCAGTGCCCTACCCATCGGACTGAATAATGATCCGCGGCATGTGTTCACTGTTGTAAAAGCAGATGGCGAAAATCTGATAAGAATCTCAGGGGAGAACTGGGGCGCCATTTCAACCGTGAAAGAATATGAAAACTATCATCTGCAGTTGCAGTTTAAATGGGGGACGCTGACCTGGGGACAAAAAAAAGGGAAGAAAAGAGACAGTGGACTGCTCTATCATTCAGTAGGCAAACGGGGAGCAGATTATGGCGCCTGGATGCGTTCGCAGGAGTTCCAGATTGAGGAAACCAACACCGGCGATTATTGGGGCGTTGCCGGCGGCATGGCCGATATGCCCGTTATAAAAAAATCTGATACAGAATATGATTATAGCCCGAAAGGAGAATTTATAACATTCAAAGAAGGGGGTAAAGTCGGCCGGCGTTGTTTCAAGAGTATGGACGCTGAATATCCGACAGGTCAATGGAACACGCTGGATCTCTACTGCCATGGTGATACAAGCATGCACGTGGTGAATGGAAGGGTTGTCATGGTGCTGTATCGGAATAAACAAAACGATAACGGAATTGAATCACCGCTTACGAAAGGCAAAATCCAGATTCAATCGGAAGGCGCGGAAATATTCTACCGCCAGATAAAAATTCAGCCGATCAGGCAATTGCCTCCGGAATTTCTACAGTAAAAAAAAGCTCCCGCCACTAACGGGAGCTTTTTTATAGGACATGGAAAATGCCTATTTCTTCTTCAAATATTTTTGCACATGGGAGGAGGCCCAGACAATCTTTCCATCCTTCAACCGGTTATCATCTTCATAGTCAGCAGAATCAACCTTTCCGGTCTTATATGTATCTATCTCTTTATACCAGACGTTTACCCAGTCTTCGTTTTTGTCAACGCTATGATTAGAAGTCCAGGCGTAAAAAGTTAGATCAACCTTGGAGAGACTATCACGGAATTTCTTTGCCATTTTCGTCGCGCTGTCCCCTGTCGTACTAAAATGTGCACCGCTTGAGAAATACATGGTGATACTGTCACCGGTAGTAGCCCTCAGAGTGGCCATATCATTATCCTGCCAGGCTTTGTAATTGTTCAGGACAGCCAGCACATCAGCCGGTTTGCCGGGAACAAAATCAGAAGAATAGACGGCAGTGAAAGGAAGTGGAACGGCAGGCGCGGCAGTTACGCTGTCTTTTGCAGCGGTGGCCGTCGTATCCGTACTGCTGCCCGTGCAGGCAATCATGAAAATGGGAATCAGAAAAATAGCGGAAAGCTTTTTCATTTGCTGTTTATATTTTAGGTGATTAAAAAAGGTCTGTAGAATTCAAGGGAGGCGGGCATCAGAGAGTAGGATGAAAAAAACAACCGCTCATATACAGCATCTGTCTAAGGAAAGTTACTTATATGGAACTGGCTGCACAATTTTTTTTATCACCGGTTAATTTTAAGGGGATAAAAAAAATCCTGACGAGGTTTATTCATTGATTTACAACTAATTAAACTTAGGAAGCCATTCCTGGTTTTGCTGTTATCCCTGGTATTGCAGTTTTCGCAATCAAAATTTAGCCGATCAGTATGACTTCGCATTTGCCGGACGCATCGGATCTGGATGAGTATTTAATAAATTTCAGCCTGTTATTCACAATCGCTTTCCTTCAATCGGAAGAATGTAAAATGAACTGGAATGGTCGCCGCGCTATCTACAAATCCTTTCATAGCAAAGAGTCCGATATAACGGGGTTTCATTTCAAATTCATGGGTAATCACTTCTTTAAAAGCCGGATTGGCAACCGATCCGCCAGCATATAAGAATCGGAATTTCCTTCCTTCCTTTTCGATTTTCAGGGAACAGTTGGCTAAATTTCTTGCCAGTTCCGGATGAAGACGGACACTATCGGTAAATGCAACCGGTTGATGAGCTATTTCTTCCGGTTCACCATAATTTTTTCCAAAAGAGGTAATGGCCTGAATGATGATTTCTTTGGGTTTATTATATCCACCAAAAAAATCATTAAAAGCTACAGATAACCGGATTCCTTTTCCGGTAAAATTAGTATCCTCCAGCAAAAGAATGCCCGCCTGTTGCCAGTTTTGATCGGGAAGAAAGTCAGCAAAATGAACCTCGGCTTCGAAACAGTCTTTTCTTATTTTTCTGATTAGCAAATTGCGAATACCGATTTTTTCCTTCGCGTTCGGCCAGTTATCGCCCCGGATTGTAAATAATGTAAGCTGATCTTTCTTTTCAGCCCTCCGGTTCCAGAAAACCGTATCTCGGGATTGTACAAACCATCCATGGTTAAATAATGTTGAAGGACCCAGCTCATGAAAATTGTCAACAAAAGTGATCGCTCCAGGCTGATTAAAATTTGAGATCAAAATAATTGCGACAACGGCAACAAGGAGACCGCATGTTAATATCACTTTCCAGCGGGTACCTGATTTACTGGTGAGGGCCCTTTTTTTTAAAGAGCGGTGATATTTTTCCTTATAGTCGAACCAGTAAGGGTAGTGGCTTTCTTTTTCCTTTCTTTCCGTCTCAGAACTGTATGGGGCGGCAATCACATAACGCGACAAAGTGTCGAGTGTCGCAATGGAGGGATTCTCAGGTTTTGCAACAGAACCCTCCACGACAAAGGAGGAATAATTCTTCAGACTTTTCCATCCAACGACCAAACCGGTTTGGTCAAAAATCTTGTTATAAAGGAGTTTGC
>DASXKM010000162.1:0-2506 GCA_036496825.1 Puia sp.
ATACCGGTAAAAATAGCGTAACCGGGACTGGCTCCCATGAATGCCCACAAAAGACTGAATCGGTCGAGTTCACCAACCGGCCGCATGAGTACATCAACATTCGGGTAAGGCATTTGTACCGGAATAATTTTAACCGAAGCATACAGGATCAATGCAAAGAATAAATAATAAGAAAGATATACGCGGAACCAATAGTGCAGGCGGTCATAATTTCTTTTTTTTCGATCAGCGAGCGTCCATAGGATCATAGCGATAACCGATAGAAAAAAAATAAGGATCAGGAACAACCATCCGTAAACCGGGTCACCAAAATAAGGGTAATCGGTGTCCGGGTTATAACCAAAATGAAAAAAATGACGGTCCATCCAAAAAATCATGTCACTGAATATGTCCATGATTTCGGATACAGAAATAAAATGAAAATCGGTAATGATGAAAAAAGAGTTGTAGGCAACCAGCGTTTGAAAACCGATGAAAACGAAAAAGAACCGGAATGCGATTTTTTGGAATTGCGTCCAGTCGGCCGGTTTATATGGCTCAACCTTCGGAGTCAATACTCTATCCATCTGAAAGAATTGTAAATAAATGTAAATTGTTTCTTTCAGATTCAATTGCGCAGGGAATACCTTCCGCGTCGGGTGCACGAAATTCCTAATCTACTCCGACCGCAAGCTCTTCACCGGGTTTGCCCTCGCAGCTTTTATCGCCTGGAAGCTCACTGTGATCAATGCAATCAGGATGGCGAGCAGACCAGCAGCGGCAAATAGCCACCAGGAAATATCAATGCGGTACTCGTAATTCTGCAGCCATTTATTCATGGCAATCCATGCCAGCGGAGTTGCGATAA
This sequence comes from Puia sp., assembly GCA_036496825.1. Lineage (GTDB taxonomy): Bacteria > Bacteroidota > Bacteroidia > Chitinophagales > Chitinophagaceae > Puia. The sequence goes on from DASXKM010000162.1 coordinate 848, forward strand.
ACAGTGCGATCAATACCAGGAATAAAAACTCTTTGGAAAGCAGGCTGAATAATGAAGCCGGGCTCGCTCCTAATACTTTTCTGATGCCGAATTCTACGGTCCGCTGTTCAGATGTAAATAGAACAAGGCCCAATAGTCCCAGACAGGAAATAAATATTCCGAGAAAAGAAAAATAATTAGCCAGTTGACTCACCACCTGCTCGCTGGAATAGAGTTTTTGGTATTCTTCATCCGAGAACTGATAGGTAAAGGGAAATTTCGGATTCAGATCCTTGCATATTTTTTCAAGGCTGATAAGCGCATCTTTTGTCCTGCCCGCTTCCGTTCTTACCAACGCTGTTCCATAATCTATATGTTCATCCAGTCGGAGGACAAGAGGCGTGATTTTTTCATGCAGGGAATTCAGATGAAAATCTTTCAATACGCCAATGATCGTTCCCTTTTTTCTCCAGAATGTAAGAGGCTTACCTACAGGATCCTTATAGTCTATAATTTTCAACGCAGATTCATTCACTAAATATCCGACAGAATCAGTCGCAAAGTCCTTTGAGAAATCGCGTCCCTCCAGCATTTGCAAACGCAGGGTTTTCGCAAAATCATATCCCACCACGGAATAAGTAAAATCAATTGAGTTATTTGGATCTTTACCTACCCAATCCACGCCGCCTGTCCCGTTGTGTAATTCCGTTGGCGAATTTGTCATGCGTGTGATTGTCTTAATACCCGGCATGCGCGTCAACTGATTCTTAAACAGATCATATTTCGCCAGCAATTCACCTTCCAACGGAATGTATATCAGGTTTTCCCGGTCATATCCCAGGTTTGTATGCTGTATATAATCCACCTGTGTTTTCACGACCATGGTTCCGATAATCAGGATGATCGAAAGCATGAATTGAAAAACAACCAACCCTTTCCTGAACCAAAGTGCAGCTTTTGAAAATTTTAGCGTTCCTTTCAACACTTTGACAGGCCTGAAAGACGATAGATAGAGTGCCGGATAACTGCCTGAAATAAATCCGGTAATCAGGACCAGCGCGCCAATCAAACACCAGAATGCCGGTTGGTTAAATGGAATTACGATATTCTTTATTGTAAGTTGGTTGAATTGCGGAAGAACAAGCACAACAAGGGCCAACGAAATCATCACTGCAATCAGTACTATCAGCATGGCCTCACCAATAAATTGTCTGACCAGCGTAAAACGCAAAGCGCCTACAACCTTTCTAACACCAATTTCCCGGGCACGCTTTACTGATCTGGCTGTTGTGAGATTCATAAAGTTGATACAGGCTATTATCAAAATGAAAATGGCTACGATACTGAAGAGCTGGACATACTGGATCCTTCCACCTGATAAATTTCCCTGTTTGTCAAAATTCGAATGCAGATATATATCTCCAAAACGCTGAATTCCCAGGCGTATGTAGAAATTTGCATTTTGTTCTTTGTTGTATTTGTCCAGAAATCGTTCGATTTTATGCTGAAATGCGTTGGCATTTGTACCGGGGCGCAACATGATCAAAGTAGAGGGACCATTATTTGTCCAATCCTTTGCCCAGTCCTGCTCCTCCAGAAAAAAATCCCAGTTCAGCATATAATCGAATTGCACCGAACTATTTTTTGGCACATCATCAAAAACTGCTGTAACCTTTAGAT
>DASXKM010000163.1:0-3641 GCA_036496825.1 Puia sp.
ATTCCGTTCAGGTAGTTGGAGACAACCTCGTAAAATCAGAAGCGCCGGATGCGGAGACAAAAATGGACCAGGGATATTGCCTGTCCCGGCATAACAACGGGATGGCACAATCTCCGATCAATATTCTTACGTTTGACGCGGATAAGTATAAAAGCAGGAACATACCCATCCGATTTAATACAAAAATCGTTGCAGTGGAGAATCTTGGTCATACAATCCAGGTGGATTTTGCGGGCGGTAGCGAATGTGATGCAGATGGCAGGTCATATACGTCAAAGCAATTTCATTTCCATACACCTTCCGAGCATATGATTGACGGAATGACCTTTCCGCTGGAAATGCATATCGTTAATGTCTTAATGGATTCAAACAATAAAGAGAAACCTTCCTACCTGGTCGTTGCTATTCTGTTTAAAATGGGTAAGGAGAATAAGTTACTCAGTGAATTTTTAGGGCATGTTCCAAAGGAAGAATCCGAAAAGGATTCGCTGCCTTCGGGAACTGCGAATATAAATGACTTGTCCCCACGGGTGTTAAACGGTACAGTTGGAAATTCCTTTTACAGCTACGACGGCTCGCTGACAACCGCGCCCTTTACGGAAAGGGTGCATTGGGTGATCCTGAAACAAATTGTTGAAGCTTCACCCGATCAGATCATTGCTATCGGGAAAATGGAAGGGAATAATGCCCGCCATATACAGGATATCTACGGCAGGAAGGTCGCCACTGCACGGATTGAATGAATGACGAACATTTACATAGTGATAAATCGAAATAAAATATTCCTGTGGCGGTTTATACCGGCGGTTTCAGCATTTCTTGTTTTGATATTGATTATATCAGCAAGACCCAAATACAAACACAAAGGAAGAACCGGTGAACGGCCGAATATCATTGTCATTGTCGCAGATGATCTGGGATACAGCGATCTCAGGTCATATGGAAATAAGTTCATCAACACACCAAACATCGATGGTCTTGGATCCGGAGGGATACGGTTTACCCGCGCCTATGTTACATCTCCGATCTGCTCGCCTTCGAGAATGGGCATCATTACCGGCCGGTATCAAAACCGTTTTGGAAGTGAATACATGCCCTACGATAAATTCGATCCGGCATTTCTGAAAAATTTACGCAGACACTATTTATCGCTACGGAAAAAAGAGCCGGGGTTAAGAATGCTGAAACCCCACTATTGGCTTAACAGGGACAAATACAAAACAGGACTGGATTCCAGCGAAATCACCCTGGCTCAATTGCTGAAAGAAAATAATTATGCAACCGGGCTGGTAGGAAAATGGAATCTGGGCGACGATGATGGTAACCATCCGGATGAACGCGGATTTGATTACAGTTTCTATTTTAATGGCGCACTCACCAGATATGTGGATGATCCGGTAGATACCAGCCGGTTCATAAACCAACACCTTCCGTGGGCGTTTTCTGAATTAGCAGCCTGGCAACCGAGGGCCGGTGCAACTGAAATCCGGGAAGGAAGAGAGATAGTGAAGGATACGGGATACCTGACATTTTCCCTTGCGCAAAAAGGAGTTGATTTTATAGAGAAGAACAAGGATCATCCCTTTTTTCTGATGCTCAATTTTAATGCCCCGCATGATCCGTTTCAGGTTCCGAAAAGTTATTTTGACCGCATTCATAATGTAAGCGACAGTGTGAAGCGGGTGTACTACGGTATGATCGAAGCACTGGATGATGGAGTGGGGAAAGTAGTGGAAAAATTAAAGACTCTTCAGATTGACGATCATACAATCATTCTTTTTATCAGCGATAATGGAGGTGCAACCTATACCCGGGCAACAGATAATTCACCTCTGCGCGGTGGAAAATGCACTCATTTTGAAGGCGGGTTAATGGTTCCATTTTTTATAAAATTTCCTGCAGGGATTCAGGGCTCACAGGTCTATGACAAACCTGTGTCTTCCCTGGATATTTTTGCAACCGTTGCATTTGTTGCAAATGTTCAACTGCCCGTAAACCGGCCATACGATGGCGTTAATCTCATTCCCTTTTTGACGAATAAACAGGGATTTCCTCATGAGATATTTTATTGGAGAAGCGGTTACTCCAAAGCTGTTTGCAAGACAAACTGGAAGTTATATATCAACGAAAAAAGTAAAAAGAAATTCCTATTTGATCTTTCAGCAGACATAGAAGAAAAGAATGATCTTTCGTCCAGATTCCCCGATAAAGTCAATGAATTGATGCGCGCGCTGGATGACTGGGAAAAAACCCAGGCAGTGAAACCATCATGGCCGAGTGCTGCGGATGTGTTGATCAATGTTGACGGGGAAGAATATTATTTTCCGAGTTAGGAATCATCATTCACACTGGAAACTTTTGCGATCGTTTTGAAGAAACACAAAAAATAGTTGGAATCGCTTTTTTTATAATTTATATTTAGTGATCAAAATCCGGGTATTTAAATAACCAGGGTCCGGCCAATTTTTTTAAATCCCCCATCGCAGCAGACATTATTTTAAAATTTGAAATGGCGGATCAACACAGGATCCGGAGGGCAGTCGGGAATACTTCGTAATTCATTCGGGGAAAGTCCATAGAAAGTCCATCAAACTATGGACTTTCTATGGACTTTCCCTGAGGAGACCCCGAAGGATGTCCGAATTCCCTCCGGCATCGAGAGGAAATAAATAGTAAAAAAAATCAAAATAAATTTATGGCCAGGCGGATTGAAAAGACTTCAGGTAAAGTCGGTCCCGTAGTTTTTTATAGTTTGGGCGACAAAAATCATACCCGTTCTGCACCAAAAAAATTTAGACAAACAAAGCCCACCAAAAAAGCAGCATTGGTATTTGGCAAAGCATCTACCATCGGTGCTGCGTTAAGGCCCGCCCTATTGGAAGGATTGTCGCTGGAGCCCAGCAACGACATACAAACCCGTTTTGTTGCGGCCATTGCGGAATGGCTCAGGGCAAAGGAGAGGGACCAGCATAATAATAAGGAAGTGGTGTTTGCTCTTTCTGATTTTCAATTCAACAAAACGGGCGGGGAATTCAGCAGAAGATGGAAATTACCCTGGACCATACAAACACCTGATGAGGATTCCCTGCAGATTGACATTCCGGCGTTTATTCCGGCTCAGTCAATTGCCGCACCGGCAAACACAGTATCCATTGATTGCATGATTGCCGCCGCATCTTGTGAAGTGGGAAACAAGACTTTTTGCGGCAAGGCCAATTTTTCTTTTCATTTTGAACAAAATCAAAAAGAAGTTACTGCTAAATCCATTTTATTAGAGATTCCTACACCAAAGGATTCCCTTCTGATCGTAGCTGCATCCTTGAAATACAGGGTTCAGATAAATGGGAGAATCAGACAGACTGTTGATAAGAAATTTATGCCTTCGGGTGTAATCGGAATGATATATAATGGATGAAGCAGGAACGTCATTTCGGTTTGACAAATCGTGACTCACTATTGAGTTTCGGAAAAAAACGAAAATTGATTTTTTTTAGTTGCATCATGAAGATTCCCTGAGGTCATTCATTTAATTCGTAATTTAACCACTAAGAAATTAATGGTTTTCAAATCATGCGTAAATCCGTTATCTATTTCCTTCTTTCGTTTGTAGTTGCTCTTGCAATTACATTTTTTTTACGTGA
>DASXKM010000164.1:0-8443 GCA_036496825.1 Puia sp.
CGTGCGTGCGCAACAGGAAAAAAAAGAATTGCGGCATGTTGTAATGTTTGGCTGGGAGTCCGGCGCTGATTCCGCTACCATCAACCTTATTGTGGCGGCATTCAGGGCATTACCCGGAAAAATTAAAACGATAAAACGCTTTGAATGGGGCGTAAACAACAGTCCTGAAAATCTGAATCAGGACCTCACCTACTGCTTCCTGGTGACCTTCACCAGTGAAAAAGATCGGAACGATTATCTCGTCAACCCGGATCACAAAGCGTTTACTCAGTTGTTACCGGGTATAATGAAAAAAGTTACAGTGTTCGATTACTGGGCCCAACCATAACGCTAATCAACCAAACAGATCAAAAGTCAACTGTGACGACAGCTGCATGTAATTTCTTAAATTGTATGTAGCCAGACTCACTCTGTATAGTGCTAACCTGAAATCGAATAATATGAAAATCGGAATTATTGGAGCCGGCCTGATTGGGGGAACTTTGATAAGGCAATACTCAAAGGCGGGCCACAGTGTAAAAATGACTAATTCCAGCGGGCCCGAAAAGCTTAAAAACTTAGTCCTGGAAACAGGCGCTTCAGCGGTTTCTTTGACCGATGCCGTTACGAATGTTGATGTAATTGTCATAGCCATTCCATTGATTGAAATTCTTACGTTGCCACAACTAATACTCAAAAATATATCAACCAATACAACCATTGTTGATACTGGTAACTATTACCCGCTCAGAGACGGAAAAATCGAAGCAATTGAGAATGGAATGACTGAAAGTGTCTGGGTGTCGAATCAACTTCAACGACCCGTTATAAAGGCTTACAACAGTATTCTTGCCGGCTCACTGGTCCAATTGGGTCTTCCCAAAGATTCACCCTCCCGTATAGCACTTCCTGTTTCCGGGGATGACAAAAATTCAAAAGATCAGGTGTCTGCACTTATTAATGACAGCGGATTTGATTCTTTGGATATTGGAAACCTCCGGGATTCATGGAGACAACAACCCGGAACTCCTGTTTATTGCACTGATTTAACTTTGACACAATTAAAAAACAATTTAACGAAAGCAAAAAAAGAATTATTACCTGAGCGGCGGGATATTGCGTTGAATTTTATTTTGAAACAAAGACCGGAGCAGTGGATGGAATGGCGGACGGAATGTGTAAAAAATAACAGAAAAATCTTTGAAACTGATTTGGATATCTAGCTAACCATCGCAGGACAATCTGTAAAAGCGGCAACGAGTAATCCGGCAAGCTCTCTGATAAATGAATGAGTAACTAAATTGCAGTCAGAAATTAATTATTCAGAAGAAATAATATCAATGTCCTTAATTTTTTCGGGAAACCAGACGATCATTTCACCATTCCCCCTGTTTGCCCAGGCATAATAAGGAATTGCCGTGAAGGTTTTCATTTCCATCTGGACGCCCTGGCCTCCTTCCTCTATTGATATCCCCGGTACATGACTCTTTATTGTGATGACACCATTCAAAAGGTCGGGCCTGAATTCCGTATTAAAAAGGGCTTTGTCGGGTAAAACAAAATTTGCCACCCTGCCATTATTATCAATTCCCTCAGCACAAAAAATAAGCGGGCCACGTTGTAACGCTACTTTTCCAATATCGCTTTTCACTTTTTTATTTGCATGGATTCTTTTTACTTCCATGGGTAACCGCACTTCAATCAATGTATTCCCATTCCATTTCCGGTTAAAAACAGCATACCCGTTTTCTATTTTATATTCCGTAGCTTCTCCATTAATAGTGACAGGTATACGACTGGTCTGAGCATTCTCAAATGAATATAAGTCAGATGGTACGGCCGAATTCTCTGCCCATCCCGGAATGCGAATTTTCAAAGAAAACGTTACCGGTGCAGATGTATGAATATCAAATTTCAGTCTCCCATCCCATGGATAGTTATTTTCCTGTATCACTTCAACCTCTTTTCCAAGGACATGAATGGTAGATCTGCTTGAAATAAAAAGGTTGATAAATAACGCATCTTCTTTTTGCGCATAAACGTACCCCGGAACCGAAGGTAAAAGTCTGACAACATTCGTCGGACAACAGGAACAGGGAAACCATCCCGAGCGCTCAGTTTCCAGCGAACCATGTGAAAAACTATTTTTTACCTGCATCGCATTCGTATAAAAAAAAGATTTTCCGTCCAGGCCAAGACCCGAGATGAATCCGTTGTACATTATTTTCTCAACAACATCTATATATTTAGAGTCACCGTGTAATAAAAACATCCGCTGATTCCAGAATATATTTGCGATGGCCGCGCAGGTTTCATTGTAAGCGGTTGTATTGGGCAGATCATAGTCTGCCCCGTATCTTTCGCCATCGGGAACGGCACCTGCACCTCCCTGAATATATATTTTCCTGGAAACAAAATTATTCCAGATGGTATCTATGGCATTTAATAATTTAACGTCTCCCGTTAAGGCAGCAATATCAGCCATGGCTGAATATAAGTAGCCGGCCCGCACAGCATGTCCTTCCGCTTCCGTCTGGTCAATCACCGGCTTGTCATCCTGCCAGTAAGATCCATTTTTAAATGGATCCGTACTGGTAGAATCGTACCCGTTATAATGGCCACGTTCTTCTACAAAAAATTTAGCTGTTGTCAGATATTCTGCCTTGCCCGTGATTCGGTATAGCTTAACCAGGCCCATCTCAACCACCTCATGACCAGGCGCCACGTGTTTTTTATCCGGACCAAATACACTACAGACGAGATCTGCATTTTTCAATGCGATATTCAGCAAAGATTTCTTGCCGGTAGCCAGGTAATAGGCTGATGCGGCTTCATATAAATGACCTGCATTATATAATTCATGACTCATTTCTCTTTCCTTTTCCCATCTTTTTGCGCCTGACCATGCATGTGGATGAGTGGGATCAATGGTTCTTGCAGTATATAAATAACCGTCGGGCTCCTGGGCCCTCCCAATGATGGTGATCAGTGAATCAATATAAGCTTCAAGGGTAGCATCCGGAAATAGGCTGAGAGAATAAGAAGCTCCTTCAATGGTTTTATAAATATCTGTATCGTCAAATGGGAAAATGGTACAGAATTTACCTTTCCTTTCCGCCGCCATTACAAAATTATTTATGCGGCCGGTTTTGTCACACCGTTCAAAGGAAGCCGGAATCGTTACCAGATGATTGATCCTGATCCTGGGCAGCCAAAATTGATCCGTCAGTTTTACGTTTGTAAATTCCACCCCCTTTATAGGATAATCTTTAGGCTGCCCTGCTACAAATTGATAAGTACACAGAAAGAGAAAAGAGAGAATTTGTTTACTCATATCATTGATTTTAGCGTATTTTCTCCACCCATTATTTTGTCTTTTTCTCCGGTAACAGTAAAGAAAGTCCGGTTAATACGGCGGCAATCAGTGACATGCTATAAGCAACAGGGAAGAAATAAATAAATTCAAGCACCATCTGAGCGATCAGGCTGATGAATAGCGCTGCGGAAAGCTTTCTGCTGATGGCCGGCTGACTAACGACAAGAGATCCGCAAAGCCAGAGTAAATAAGTCATGAGTAATAAAAAAACTTCACCAATCCATCCAAACCCATGAAGAAAATCATCAAAACCGCGGACTGCACCCATGATGGGGAAGCGGTGACCGGTCATTGTACGAATCACCATATTCTGTTCATCCGTCTCCCCCTTCATAACTGTCGCTACACCCAGAAAGTGACCGATCGCATGCAGGAAAATAACCACCGAAGCAATTCTCAGAAGAAGTTTGGGATTCATATTGATAAGTTACCGAATTAAAAATCAAAAAATAATATAAAACCGGGTTATGCAACCTCCTTTTTTAATAATTTATCATTGGCTCTTACGGGCATATGAATGATGACAGCCAGTAAAAGATTTGTCAACGCAAAAAATGTCATCCAGTTATTTTCCCGGTAAAATCCGGATATAAAAAACCATAACGTGAAATAAATATGAAACCACATTGGGATTAGCCAGGCCGGGTAGGGAAATAAGGGGGATATTTCCGGTTTTCTTTTTTTCCATCCGAACAGAATCAACCCGATCAGCAGGACGATTAAACCAATCATCCAGTGAAGCGGAGTAATTCCAAAATGATCGTGCATCCAGGGTTTGATATTATTAAATAAACCGAACAGTATTATTTCTGAAATGACAATGGAAACAAACGGAATCAATATTTTTATCCTCCATTGGGCAAAAAACCGGCTGAATGCCGAATAGGTAAAAATAACGACCAGCCATCCAAAATAGTTGTTCCAGGGGATGCCGAACCATTGTGAAGTGAGCGGGTTTTGACTGGTTGCCGACCAGCCCCAGTCCCACATGTGCAGACGATAGGCAGTGACATCCATCGTTGCATCAATATTAAGTGCCAGGAACGCATCGAGTGCAGCGGCTGCAAAAATGGGTAGTCCTATCCGGTCAGTAAACAATCTGGATGAGTACATGATGATCCCCCATCCAACACCGATCCACAAAGGAATATCATCCGGTTGTTTGCCCAGCATCAACATAAACCGGCCATACGTATATCCCTTTAAAAAATATACGTCTACAAATTCCAGCAGCAATCCGAAAACAACCCCTCCCAGCATAAAACCAAGATGTCTGCTATTATGCTTTAGAGAATGCCATAAGCAAATAATAAAAAGAATATAAACGCAGATTTCTGTCAGTGGAAAACTGGGTCCAGGTGCGGTGCCATATGGCATACCATAGTCTGGTGGCATTGAATGAATTTCTTTCCTTTAAGTTAAGGGTTTTGTCAACATCACTTTGCGCTCGTCCACAATATGACCTGCGCGGTGCCGTAATCGCCGAGATGATATATGCTGGCGGAGACAATTCCGAAGGTAAACTGGTGATAAGGTTTTGCTTTTAGCTCTTTTAAAAAGGTCTGCCGGGCCAGGCCGATGGTTACGTGTGGAAGAAACTTAGGTCCGCTATGATCCGGTATAAATGCACTGACGTATTGAGTAAGGCCGGCAACCATGGGCGTTCCGTTCGCATTCTGCACAAAAGCTGCTTCGGTTCCTTTGACGATATATTGTTTAACGGCCTCAATAATTTTCGCCTGATAATTCAAAAGCCGGGGAGTTGTACTGATGGTAATACCGGCCAGTCCAAGGGTTTTATCCGGAACAAAATAAAATCCTTTGGAAGTAAGCTTATCCTTTGCAGGTTGTACGCTTTTTACCACTTTGTCCACGGCATCAATCACCTTGTCCAGATTAGCCTTTTCTATAAAACATTGCAGTACGCTGATATGCGGCGTGTGGGTGGCATCTAATGAAAAACTTCCAGGACCGGAATAATTTTGCCGCATCATTTCGTTGTATGCTTTTGCCGAATCCAACATGGTCTGGCCGGGATTTAGCAGGATGTCGATGCCGATAACCTCGGTTTGAGCGACAGAGACCTTAAAACTGAGGGAAAGTATTATCAGCGCGAAGCAGTTGATCAATTTAGCGAACGATTGCTTTTGCATACGAAGGTTTTTAAGTGTTTTTAGAGCAAATTGGAATTAATGTCGAATAATCGCAATCTGTTTTTCTTCCGGAATAAATTGTCGCTTTTATAATCCTTCGTCTTCAAGATTATATTCTTTTTTTATCATCATGATTAAATTCTCACCATGATCAAGCATTGTTTTTTCAAATTGGATAATTAATAATCTTGAGCTTATAAGGGCATTGACCCATCCGCTTAACTCATTGAGTGTCTTCTTATCTTCCATCATAAGGGGCGGATGGCCAGTCAGGCGTTGAGGTTGCATGCCGACACGATCTATCATTTGATTTACTACCTGTGCATCAAAAATCTGAACAAACATTTTCCGGTACTCATGACCAATAACCAAAAAACGATCCTCAAAATTTCTGATCTGAGGAATAAATGCGTAATAGGCAATGATCGCATTGGTCACGTCATTGTTTTTGACAATATGGAAGAGTCCTCCGTTTTTCATCTCGTCGATTGTCCGGCTGCTATTATAAAATGCCGTCCATCTGTTTACCATCCTGCCATACCAATATAAGTCTGCGGTGTTTTTCATCAAATCACCTGACGCGACCATTTGTATAAGGCTGTCTGAATAAACTATTCCCAGGCGTGAATCTTCTATTTGTTTTTCTATTAGTTTTTTATCCTCCTTCAAATCTTTTATTAAGGTTTCCATCAATTCTTTTTCATTCCTGTGCTCTGTTATTGATTCTCTGACATTTTCCGCGATAAACCCCATCGTTACTGCAAGGAAAATCATGATGAACTCAAGAACATATTCTTTAAAACGCTTTTTTTCCACATTGGGATGATGATGAACTTCCATTTTATATCCTGCAATAAAAGTATTTCTACTGTTGAATAACGGTTATCTGTTTTTCTTCCAGAATAAATTTTACACCGGGTTGTTGCAGACCCTTCAACACATCGGAGAGCGATAATGATTTATCTATCTGCCCGCTGAAAAATTCATTGCCCTGCTTTCCTTTGTAAACTACTCCAACCTGGTACCAGTCCGAGAGTTGTTTCATGACGTCCGGGAGGGCGGCATTTTGAAAATAGAAATATCCGTTCTTCCAGGCCAGTGCTTTTATGATGTTTGCATTTTGCTCTATACGGATTTCGTTATCACTGGATGATACTACCGACTGCTGACCGGGACTGAGTATGGCCTGCTGGTTATTAAAATCGATCCTTACAGAACCTTGCACCAGAGTGGAGGTTATAACGGAATCATCAGCAAATGATCGTACGTTAAATGAAGTACCAATATCTTCAATGGTTTCTCCTCCTGTTTTTACGCGGAAAGGATAACCTGCATGATGTGTCACTTCAAAATATACTTCACCGGTCATTTCAACAGAACGCGCGTCTGACGCAAACTGCAGCGGATATTTTACAGATGAATTTCCATTCAGCCAGACCACTGTTTGGTCCGGGAGTATGGCCCGCCAGAGTTTTCCTTTTCCTGTGCGGATTTCATTATACATGGACGTTTGGCCCATTCCGGAATAACTGATCACCCCGCCCGATTGAAGAACCTGCATTTCACCCTGAGTTGCAATCACTCCCCTGTCCTGATTATCCAGCATTACTGAATCACCTGCCGAAAGAATCAACGTAGCGCCGGTATGTTCCGCCTTCAGCCATGATGGTGTCTTAATGATTGGTTTGATGTCAGCCATTTCAGATCTATTCTTTGGCTGTCTTATCAGAAATACCGCTATCGCGGCACCCAGCAGACAAACGACGATCGCCACCCAACGCAGGGCGGTTCGCATTCGAACTACCGGCCGGGGATTCGTTTCCAGTTTTTCACTAAGTTTTGTCCATGCATCCTGTTTTTCTGAGTCAATGCTCAAATCAGGTAACCCATTTTCCAGGTCCTGCCGGAATGACTGCGCAAGGACCTCACTGTTTTCCGTTCCTGATGCCAGCTCAAAAAAAAGAGCCAGCTCCTGCGGATTCAGCGATTCCCGCAGGTAACCATCTAAAAGCTCACTAAAATGTTCGGTTTCCGGATTATCCATTTCTTTTTATAAGACGGTTTAGTTCAGAAAAGGTATTAGTCCGGGCATAAATATTTGCCTTGCGGGCATTGATAAAAAGAATAGCCAGAGCAGGAATTCTTCCTTATGCTCTGAAAAGAATATTTTCAGCGTTTTCAAGGCCTGGGAAATATGCACCTTGATGGTGTTGACACTCAATTCCATGCGGTCGGCGATTTCCTGATAACTGAACCCTTCATCCCGGCTAAGCTTATAGGCCGTCTGCTGTTGCGGCGGCAGATTGCTGATTACATCGGCGATCAGGGCTCTTTTCTGTTTTGTGATTAGCAGATCTTCCGGGCTTCCGGATTCTTCCTCAAACAATTCCCGGATCCGTTGAATATGTTTGTCGCGCCTGCTGTGTTTGCGAAAATGATCCGTCATTTCATTATGGGCGATCCGGAATAAATAATGATCAAACCGCTCCACATGGCCGAGGTTGTTGCGTTTCTCCCAAATTTTCAGAAAACTCGACTGGGTCAGATCTTCTGCCAGTTCGTGCACTTTCAGGTATCTGAATGAAGCTGAATATATCAGTCCATAATACCGGTCGAAGAGGAGTTTGAAAGCATCATCGTCTCCTTCTGCGATTTTCAGCAGCAATTGCTTTTCATTTAGGAAAGGTTCGGGAATCAAGTATGCATTTTTTGTTGTCAATCCCGGTCAAATCTACGCTTTAATCTTATCAGCACAAATCCGGAAATAATCTGACCCGACACCTAATACAAAATCAAACTTCAGTACGTCTTTGTTTTACCCGCTCTGGAAAACTGCTAAAAAATCCCGCCTTTTCACGCGAAAAAGCAAAACATGTCTGATCTGAAGATTATCCATCTTTTAAAAATTTCGGGTATGATCGTAGAGCATGGAAAA
>DASXKM010000165.1:0-1787 GCA_036496825.1 Puia sp.
ATATCACGCCGGTAGTATTCGCGAGATCTTTTGCAGCACCTCCGCCCATCGATTATATTAACGGTGCAAGTAATATCTGGGAACTACCGTTGACGCTCAGATTTGATTTTGCGCATCATAATAAAACCAAGTTTTTTGCCAATGCCGGGATGTCCTCATATTTTATGATGAAACAGACCTATATCTATTTCCTGCATTCAGGACAGAATCAGCTTGCGTACAAAATTTCGGACAATCAACAGGTAAATTATTGGTTTGGTGTAGCGGATATTTCTGCCGGATTCGAGGCAGAGCTGGGAAAGGGATTTTCCTTCCAGGCTGAACCCTTCCTGAAAATACCACTTCGGGAAATGGGAACGGAGAACCTGAAGCTGACCAGCTATGGCTTCCTTATGACATTCAAATACTCGCCGGTTCTCGGAAGGTCAAGGAAGTAATAATTATTTAAATTGTTTTTACAAGGTCAAACCATACGGGTGTATGGTCATTCCAGGTTCCATTGTAATTGATAAAAATTTCTTCTCCTTTTTTTATTTCACGAACAGTTCTGATACGGATACAATTTGCTTCAAAATCCATTTCATATTCCGCGTTCGAATGATAGTCATGATTATAAATTGACACATAACCCAGGGCTACGCAGCACTGGGTTTCATCAGATCCCCAAAGGAATATGTAATCGTGTAAACGGGTTTTGTCAAGAATCAGTCGTTCTTCCGGGCTCATAACGATAACAGGTGCAATTTCGATAGTGGCGCCGGCGGGCAGGTTTTCCGAACTAAACACGCCCCTGCCCCTGTTATGCGAGTCGGCAATAAATAAACAAGGCATGATCATCGGCAGAATATTCGTTCGTGAATTCGTTTAGTAATCCTTCCAGGTGCAATTTATCAAGGCTTCGCTGTAAATTTGGCTCATGACCGTCGAAATCGAAGAAACAGCATTGAAATATGAGTTTTTGGAGAAAATCCAGTCTGGTGATCTGAATGCTCTGCATGCCTTTCTGGATAAACAGAATATCAGCGATGTGGCGGAACTAATCAATGAATTTCCAGAGCATGAAAGTGAAATATTGGGAAATCTGAGCATTCACCGTGCTATCAGCACTTTCAAAATTCTTGAATTTCAAACCCAGAAGAGAATTATCCAGGAACTTTCACCATCCAAAACGGCGGAATTACTAAACGGACTTCCGGCAGATGACCGTACATCCTTTTTGGAAGATCTTCCCAGCGAGGTTGTAAAGGAGTTGATACGTATGTTAGACCCGGATGAACGCAAAATTACGTTGGCGTTGCTGGGTTACCCGGAACGAAGCGTTGGGCGACTTATGACGCCGGATTATATCGCAGTCCAGAAAGACTGGACCATACGCCAGGTAATCCGGCATATCAGAAATGTAGGTAAAGACAGTGAAACCATCGATGTCGTCTATGTTGTGGATGAAAAAGGTGTCTTTATTGATGATATTAAAATCAGGGAAATCATACTCGCGGATCCGGATAAGAAAGTTGAAGATGTTATTGACAACCGGTTTATTTATCTTAACGTAAACGATGACCAGGAGACAGCCAACCAGGCTTTCAAGATGAATAATCGCATGGCACTTCCGGTTTTGGATAAAAATAAAGTGCTGCTGGGTATTGTGACGATCGATGACGTGCTTTGGGTTGCGTCTGAAGAATTTACAGAAGATATTCAAAAAATCGGAGGTACTGAAGCACTGGATCACCCTTATCTGGAAACACCTTTCTTTCAATTAATCCGTAAGCGGGTTGGCTGGTTGA
>DASXKM010000166.1:0-15676 GCA_036496825.1 Puia sp.
AGAGACAATACAATAAAGAACATGGCAAAAATCGTCCATGCAGGCACATTATGCTGGGAGGCGTTGGGTATCGTGCGACTACCGGTTCGGGAAACCGGAATTTCGGTTATCGGAAACTGGGAGAAAAGAATTTCTTTTTGAAGATCCGTTGGAATTTCCTTTTGATTGACGGCTGAATATAGTTTTTTAACAACCCATTCGCCCTGGATCACCTGCACCGAACTGCGCAGAGCTCCTTCAATGGACTGACGGAATGAAACCTGCATCACCGGGTGATAAAACATTTGAAGGGAGTCCGTTAACTCCGGGCCTGATTTGGATTTCTCCTGAACCGAATCCGGATCACTCAGTGCGCGGGTCGCAATTTCATCTGCCTTATGTTGAATGAATGAAGTGAATCCTTCGGGGATAACCACGGCAACCAGCGCGTCCTTATCGTACATGACGGAAATGATATTATGTACGGACATGGAAGAATCGGCCATTTGTAATTTGAATAAACCGATTTTCCTTAGCGCGTCTACCAGCTGATCACCCATCGCACCCCCATCCTTGTTAAAGACGACGAGAGAAACTTTATTATTATTTACCAGTTCAAAGGTGCTGTTCTGCACACTGGTAATCACGATCACCAAAAGAATGGGCATGAAAAACATCATAAACAATCCCACGCGGTCGCGCAGTAGAATTTTGCCGTCTTTAATAATCGTCGCCCTTAGTACATGCATGTTAATCCCGGAATCTTTTGCCCGTGAGTTCGAGAAATAATCCTTCCATTCCCTCGTGCCCGTGTTTCTCCAATAAAACTTCGAGGCTGTCGTGTGCTATAATTTTGCCATCATCTATCAGCGCAATTTTATTACACAGTTCAGCCGCTTCTTCCAGTTGGTGAGAAGAATATATTAGTGTGGTACCGGTTTCATTTAATTTTTTCAGGTAGTGAATAATGGCATGACGCGATTGCACATCCACTCCTACGGTCGGTTCATCCAGGAACAGAACATCAGGTTCGTGCATGACGCCGATGGCCAGATTGACCCGGCGTTTCATACCACCCGAAAAACTTTTCACAATGCGGTCACCGACGGAAGCCAGGCCTAAAATTTCGAGCAGTTCCATCGACCTTACTTTTATTTGTTTCCTGTTGAGCCCGTACCATGCGCCGTAAAAAGCCATATTCTCCCGGGCTGATAATTCAGGATAGTAAGAGAAATCCTGTGGTACAAATCCGAAAATGGTATTGATCGATTTTGGATGATCGTTGATCTCATGATCCAGCAGACGAATGCTTCCGGACGAATATTTCAGCAGACCCGTCATCAGATTCATCAATGTTGTTTTACCCGCGCCATTAGGTCCGAATAATCCAAATCTTTCACCTGCCGCTATTTCGAGATTAAAATTTTTAAAACATACTCCTTCCTGCCGGGGATACTGAAATGCCAGGTCATGAATTTTTATGGCTGCGATACTCATGCCGGCCACTTTATTTTGGAGAGTGCCTGGAAGGCCTGTTTTTCGATATCCGCCGAAGCATTCAGATAATCGCTCATCACATGGAAGTCAGCCTGGCTGCCGATTCTTCCTTTATAAATTCCGGCAGCCTGCACGGCTGCCGAGCGCCAGATATCGCCCGATTTTGTAAACTGTTTTGAGATATCAATGAGTTCCGGGATCTGATAATATGCGTACGCTTCCTGTAAAAATGCCGCATAGATAAAACGGAATCCGCCGCCGCCGGTACCGATTTCCTCCTGCATACGAACGAGCTGGGCAAGATAACTGCCGGCTTTTTTCGGACCCAGTTTTTCCCGCCACTGACCGATTTTTTTTGCCATGAAACGAATACCGCGGATACCGGCGATGGGTCCCGGAATACGAAGCATCAGGTTGATATTGCGGTTGATACCCGTCCTGATCGCTTTTCTGATCTGTTCATCGGTGACTGCTCTTTTTTCCTTGGGATAATACAACTGACCCCTGGGTGCAAAAGCACCTTTGGCAAACCTGACTCTTTCCAATTCATAGCTGCTCAGAGAAGTGGCCATTTCCATAACAGGATCACTGATCAGAAACTGATCATCTTCCTTCCCAAAAACAATCAGGTTGTGCGCATTGAAATGAAACCGGTATTCCTTGGGGAAATAAGTAAGGTAGTAAACACCCACCTGGCAACCGACCGGCTGACCTGCAGCCAGGCATTCCATTAATATTTTTTGCGCTTCTTCTTTTGATCTGAATTTTTTTCTGGCCACCGGAATATCCAGCGCTTTGCAGGTTCTTTTGAATATCAATCCAGGCTGGGTTCGGAAGGCGATCGCCGGACCATTATTGATTTTCATAAAAGGAATATATATAAAGAAAAGTCCGGAGCCGATGCCAAAAGCAAGAGGTTCTGTAATCTGACTTACTCCGTGATGCCGGAGCAGACTGGTCGTAACACCGTTTTCACAATGGGCTGCCTGTGTATGCTGAAAATCAAGTTTCATCTACTTTCATGGTTTTTAATTCTTCCACCGACACCTCGAATACTTCTGCATACCTGGCGAGACCGGATGCTGAGAGTTTTTCAAATACTTTGTATTTTAAATGCCTTTTCACCTGCCATTTCCAGAAACCCGTATACGCCGCTACAATCGGAATATCCATCACACGCAATTCCATGAAAAATAAAATGGGACTGGCCTCTTTGTTCAAAACTTTTTGGTGGGCAGCCTTTATCCGTTGTTCCACATCTTTCCAGGCCACTTCAAGCGCTGAGGATTTCACTTCCCAGCCATTGCTGAGCACCGTTGTATAATTTCCGGATTCGTCCAGCACATAACATACTTCTCCGGTGATTTTCCCCAGAGCACCAAGGTCTTGTGGCAACTCTTCTTTTTTCATACTTATTAAACTTTTGGCTTGAGGCAGGAAGCTTGAGGGATGAGGCATGAAATGTTTGGCCTCCTGCTTCAGGCCTCCTGCCTCCCACTTCCCGCCTCCTGCTATACGACAGTCAGCAAAGCATACATATAGGAGAACCGGGAGCTTTCAGGGACTAATAATAAAACTTTTTGTCCGAGTCTCAGCTTGTCGCTTTTAAATACTTCATCAACCATAAAATACACTGAAGCGGCACCCACGTTTCCCAGACTGCTCAGATTGATTACCCATTTATCGTAGGGAATGGGAGTTTCGTTTTTGTTTAGCTGGTCAAATATCTTGGTGCGAAAAAAATCGCTGGACATATGAGGAAGAAAATAATCCACATCTGCCGGATTCAAACCCTTGTCTTTGAAAAGTTTTGAAAGCATGATGCCTCCCAGCGGGACAATATTTTCGCTCAGGAGTTTTACATCCTGTTTTATACTCATAATGGATTTGGACTGTGCTTCTTCCGGCGTGTAATCCAGATAGCTTTTCATTTTTCCGGTCTCTAATTTCTCTCCGCCCATATACATGCATACTTCCTTCACATTGGCGTAAGACACACCTTCAATCCATTCAATTTTTAAACTGAAGCCAGTTTCATTTTTCTTATCAGACAAAAGGAAACAGGAAGCCCCATCGGACAACATCCAGCGCAAAAATTCCTTTTCAAAACCTATATAGGGATTCTCTTCTAATTCACTGAGTTTCTTCGCTTCATCTTCGAATATTTGAGATTTAAGTGAAGCTGAGAACCGCTCAGATCCCGTGGCTACCGCATGATGGGCATCTCCCGTTTTTACGGACATGTAGGCATATTTCAGGGCATGCATGCCCGCGCAGCAAACGCCTGATGGTGAAACCACTTCAATGGATTCCGCTTCAGGCAATTCCCCATGTACCATAACGGCGTGTGATGGCATGATCTGATCCGGCGAAGAAGTCCCGCAGACCAGCAGGTCAATTTCCTTTATCTTTTTGGGATCATTATCCATCATGGTGCGGATGGCATGAGCAGTCATTTCTGCATTCGTATGTGTGGATTTTCCCTGTTTGTCAAGGGCGTAAAAACGGTTTTTGATTCCGTTGTTACGTAGCACAATGCGTTTTGATTTTGAGGGGCTTTTATTTATGAGGCCAAGAAACTCTTCCATTTCATCATTGGAAATCGGTTCATTGGGGAAATACGTCGCTGTTTTTGTAATATATACTTCTTTGAACTCCATCTGCATAACCGGATTAATTCACACCTGAATAATATTGTTTTTGCCTTTTTATGCGCCCGGAAAGAAAGGGTTTGAATAAAATCGCGTCCACGGTCAGGATAATGGGGGCAGCTATAAATAGCGCAATTAAAAGATAATATTTGAATGCAACAAGCCAGGCATCTCTTTTTTTGCGTTTGGAAATGATGCCCGCCCACACTTTAAAAATCTTGCGCGCCTTGCTTTCTATGAACATCAAATTATATTTCACGGGCACAGCGCCCGCTTTCACCATTTCCTCCTGAAATCCCCGCCAGTCCGATTTTTCAAGATAAGGAATCGCCGCGGTTCCGTAATTTTTTGTATTGAGGATGTCAGCCTCCGACACGCCCGGAACAGGAAAAATATTCAGATAACGGTCTTTCCTTGCTTTGAACATCCAGTGAAAGATGGTCACAAAACTCACAAAATTATGGTGCCGGTCCACCAGGGCCATATTGCCCACGAGCCTTGCATCCATGGACTTTAAAACCGGCTTGATTTTCTCCATCGCGCTGAGCCACATATTTCTCGCACCGGTGATCGTAATGACGGGCGTATTTTTTGCGATTTCCCTGAACCGCGGATCAAACATCAGCGTATTGGACGGTATACTGGGAGAAAGAAACCAGGCCTGGTAACCCAGGATGATCAGATCATATCGGGTTTCTTTAAAACTAAAAGGCTGTAGCTGACCCGGAACCTGATTTACACAATCCGGCATTACGCCGAAAAAGGATTTCCCTGACCACGGGAAGGGATAAGCCTGCGCAGGATAAATCTGAAGTTTTTCCACGCTTACCCCTGCGTCCGTAAATGGCAGGGTAAATTGATCTATTATCTGTTCTAATTGGCCTGACTGCGAATAAAATACGGCTAAAACTTTTTTGCCCATTGTAGGTTCGAAGTTATGAAACCTGCAGCTTTAAAACCTTCGATTTTTTGTTATAATCAGCGATGGTTTTCTGCAGATCCTCAGGCAGCGATTTATAAGATTTCCGTATAAATTCGCTATCCTTCTGCTCGTCATCCTTATAACCTAATATTCCGGGTGAATTTTCCTGTATCATAAGCCGTAAAAAACGGAATTCAGCGTTTTTCGGGTCTTTCGCGATGGCAGCTTCCAGCAATTTATGTCCTTGTTTAAATAATTTCAATTTAGTAATGGGACTGCCCCCGATCCCCGCTTTACGCATGATCATGGCGCCTATAAACGCGTTTTTGATATCTGCCGGTGCCGAATTCAATTCTGAAATTTGTGCGTCAACAAGGGCCTTATTTTGTGATTCCATGGCCTTGTAATAGGCTGCACGATCGAGATCGGTTGACCGTTGACCGTTTATAGTTGACCTTGGAGAAGCCATGGTTGATCCGGTTACGGACATCAGGATTATGGTGAGGATAAAATATTTCATAAGTCAAGGTTTCTTCCTTTATATGAAGAAATTCATGCCAATTTATTCCGTCAGCTGTCAACCGTCAACTGTCAACTGTATTTCTCTTGTCAATAAACTTTACCGGCTTCCTCTCTCCACCCGGAAACTGAAGTTGTTGAATCATTTCCGCATTTACGTACCGTATCTGGGGAGTAACCCTGAGCTTCGCCTGCAGATATGCACGGATACGATGATCTGATTCTTCTGAAAATTTCAAAGGAAGCAGATGCAGCAAAACTTCATCAGTTCCAATTTCATTTGAATATACTTCCGCCACAAAGTCTGATATGTCTTCCATGCCGGCCAGTAAATCAAAAAGTGCCGGAGCAAAAAGAGTTGTTCCTTTAAATTTTATCATTTGCTTTTTTCTGCCGATCACGGGCGACAACCGCAATGAGTGACGTCCGCAAGTGCAGACTTCTTCGTGGGCAATGCATAAATCGCCCGTTTTATATCTCAGCAGCGGCATGCCTTCAACACCCAGGGTCGTGATGGTTACTTCACCCGCTTCTCCCGGAAACACCGGATGATCCTGTTCATCTAATAATTCCACAATCACCAGATCCGGCTGATGGTGCCCCCCGCGACCGGCTTCACATTCAGTAAATGCCGTTTGCATTTCCGTGGATGCATAGGTTGAGAATAATTTAATATTCCAGGCATCTGTTATTTTTTTCCCCAGCAGGTTTAAGGAAAAATCCGGCTGACGAATATTCTCACCGATACAAACGGCTTTTTTTACTGATGAAGAAGACATGTCGATCTGATGTTCATCTGCCCATTGTATCAGCTTCAAAATAAAAGAAGGTACAGCTACCAGCACCGTCGGTTTCAATCTGAATATAGTTTCCCACTGGAGTGATGGAACACCCGGTCCGACCCTGATAATTCCCGCACCGAGTTTACGTATGCCCGAATAATAAGCCATGCCTGCCATGAACTGACGGTCAAGCGTCAGCATAAGCTGATATACATCTTCCGGTTTTCCACCTGCGCAACTGAAAGATTTGAATTCGTTATAGGCCAGCCTCTGAAGGTCTTTTTCAGTTAATGCAATGGTTACCGGTGTCCCCAGCGTTCCGGAGGTGGAAGTGTATTCAATTACCGAAGTCCTGGGAACGCAGAGAAATTCTTCATTAAATGATTGCAGATCTTCCTTATTCGTCGTTGGAAGTCTTTCGAGATCTTCGAGTGTCTGTATCAGGTGAATATCTATTTGCCCTTCTTTGAAAATTCTTTTATAATAGGGCGAACTCGATTTCAGATATTCAAGCAGTTCATGAAGTTTATTTTCCTGGATTTCCCGGATCTCTTTGCGCTGTATATATCTTTTTGGCGAAGAATAATTCATGATTCCAGTATAACGATGGCTGTGGCCATGGATTTTAAATGAGAAAGAGAAACATGGATAATCCGGATACCCAGTGGTGCCAGCATTTTTTCCGTCGTTCCTGTGATGCGCAATGCCGGTTTGCCGTTTGTTTCTTTTGTAATTTCAATTTCATTCCATTGCAAACCAGTATCCCATCCCCTGCCAACTGCTTTGAGAAATGCCTCTTTCGCCGCGAACCGGGCCGCATAGTGTTGGAACGGCGACGCTTTTGCGTCGCAAAAGATCATTTCATCTTTTGAAAAAACGAATTCTTTAAAACCATTATCCCTGCCCACACGTACAGCGATACGGTCTACTTCTATAATGTCTATGCCAGTTCCTATGATCATCGTCAACGCCGAAAGCCTAAAGCTTAAAGCCTAAGACTCATTTGAAATGTGATTAATTATTCAATATAATATGCTGCAATATAGAGTACTCTTTCGAACTGCTTTAGGCTTTAGGCTTTAGGCTTTTCTCTTCACACGCACTGATCTTATTCCTAATTTCATTCTCCTCGGCCTTCGTAGCTATTTCTTTGGAAAGCGCCTGCCGGTAATAATCAATGGCTTTCCCGTATTGTTTTTCTTTGAACATTTCGTTTCCTGCCAGCTGATAAGCCTGATAATAATTTGGATTGGTTGCAATCAGGCTGTCAGGATTTATTTCCTTTCCTTCCAGAATATCTTTTTTGTAACTACGAAATTTCAGGAAAAGCTGAAACTGATCCGTCAGCAGAAAAGGATCGGCTGGCAGATTTAGTGAGCTATCGATAATTTCATGGCTGGATTTCATTCCATCCATCGAAAATATCTTTTCCAGATCGTAACATACAAATTCTCCCAGCTGCCAGGGACCTGTTGAAACCCAGACCAGTTTCTTCTGTGGTTCAAAAATAATGGAATGGTGCGCGATCATCTGATTGACTGCTTTTTCATTACCCATACCGATATCTGTGTTTTCCATACCGGCCCGGTCCCTTAAAATACCTACGGTTTTCTGTACAGTATTTTTTTTATCTGCTGCCAGCAATTCCATCATCCGGTGATAACGATAGTCAGAGGCAGACTGCCGTATCTGAATCTGATTGGATCTCAGCCCTGCCAATTCCTTACTTTGAAAATGATTCGCGCATATGATCTGGTTACCTCCGGGATCATATAAGCCGATGGAATCAGGCGTCTTTTCTATAATGACCGCCTTATTGTCTTCTGCTGAGCCAATCAGAAAAGATTCTGAAACAAACATTTTTCTTTTCTTCGCGATCGACATGGCCTCGCCTATATTTTCTGCATATTGTAATATTTCGCGGGCCACCAGCGACACCGGTGTGGCCGAACCCGAAGGAATATCCGATTTCGCCGCGTTGATGGTAACCGTCAGCCCTTTTTCATTCATCCCGGATACCACGCCAATAAATCCGCCCCAGGTTACATACATAAATTTAAACCCCTCTGAAGGTTTTTCAAATGAAACGATTTTATTCTCGGAGAAATGATCGCCTACATAAAAGTCAAAATTTCTTCCGATGATCATGGTACTGTCCGCAGATCCGGATCCCCAGGTGCCAAAAGACGTACAACCAACCAGAGCAAGGTTTTGCAGTGCATGACCAATATCGTGCGCCGCATGATAGTTGAGAATGCGTTGATAGTTATTACCGATATAATCATATTTGCCGGATGCTGAAAGAGAAATGCCATATATCTCATCCTTGTCTTCCTCCGAAACATATTTATCCAGGTCACGGTTAAACCAGCCAATCACATATTTCAAAAAATGCCTGTAAAATCTGGAGGGAACCATTTTATTGATCTGATCATTAAAATAGTCTTCCTGTAACTGAATCAGCTCCTTCGACAATTTACCATTCACGACACCGCGCTCAAATGGCTGTCCTTCGACCCATAGTTCGTAAAGACCGGATTTACTTTTTCTGAACCAGTTATTTTTTATTGTAAAGAAACCGGGGCTGGGTTCCGTGCGTTCCCAACTCAATGCCGTTTTATCGGAAATTTTTGGAGGACTGGTTCTTGAAACGATTAAAATATAAATGATGCCCAATAAAATGAACAGGCCTAATACGGCGAGTATTCTCAGGAACAGATTTCTTTTTTTCTTTGTCTCAGGCATTTCTAATTTTTTCAATAAAATCATCGTTACCCGTGAGGGCAATGGATGTAATCAAACCGCTAATCGCTGTTCCCAGAATTCCATGAAGGTTCAGGTATTGCCCGGTGAGAAAAAGATTTGGTATACGGGTTTTTGGAGAAACGAGCGTACCCATCGGGTTTCTATAGTCTTTGGCCGTTCCATAAAGATTGCCATCTTCATTCCCGATATAATCCCGGAAAGTGAGCGGCGTGGAAGTATAAGTATGCAATATGGATTTTCTCAAACCGGGAAATTTTTCTTCCACCCGGTCCAAAAGCTGTTCCGTCTTTTTTTCCTTAAATGTTTCATATTCCGTTCCTCTGTTTTGTTTTGAAGAAATCGTGTTAAAACTTGTTTCCCAGGATCGAACTTCATCATATCTCATGTATGCAAAAATAGTCATCCCTCTGGCAAATTCCGTTTTTAGGGCTGGCGAACAATATATGGCATAGCCAAGCGGCCAGTCCTTTTCCGTGTATTCATCCATCGCCCAGACCCTACCTTCTTTCTGATAATAATAGTTATGTTTTAAATAAGGAAAACGATCTTTTTTAAAAACGATATTTAAAATGAAGGAAGATATGGTTCTCGGCATGTCTTCCATCCTTTTCCGGGTAACCGACCGGATCAGACTGGTTTCCGTCATGCGATAGGTATTGACAGGTGTTGTATTGGATACAAAGAAATCAGCATGAACTGAAGATCCGTCACTTAATTCTGCTGCGCTGACGATTCCGTCCTGAACAGTCAGTTTCGTGACTTCGCGGTTTTTGATAATCTGTCCGCCGGAATTTGAAATGTTTCTTGCCAGAATTTTGGAAATCTGCGAGCCTCCGTCCAGACAACGCCAGGCACTTTCAATGTAGCTATTAACCGTCAGCGCATGAATATAAAATGGCGTGGCTTCACCGCTTCCAGCATAGAGCATATTATTTCCGGCCAGTACAGCCCGCAGCTTTTGATTCGCTGTTATGGATTCTATAAATTTCTTTGCGGAAACCCCCATCACCTCCTGCTTTTCTTCTCCATTAGCATTCAATCGTAAACGATATAATGGAAACCGGTCGCAGATTTCAAGAATGGATTTGGTATAAGTGCGGATGGCGGTTTCTTCATCCGGAAATACGCGGATCATTTCTTTTTCAAATGCTTCGTATCCCTGCATATAAAGGTATTCATTCGCATCGCCGTCCAGCAGGATCCGGTCGAAATCCGGATCCATTTTTTCCAGCTTTAGTTCATCCATCAACCCCAGCCATTTGAATATCTGATAAAGATTTTGTCCCTTGTCCAAACCGCCGATATAGTGTACGCCGGAATCGAAAATCACTCTGTTACGAACATATATCTGCAGACAACCACCCAGTTGTTTATTTTTTTCAACCATGCAAACCCTGTATCCCTGTCTGGCAAGTATATTACCACAGACGAGTCCGCCCATACCTGTACCAATGATCAGGACATCAAACTTTTTCATATGCGGTTACTGGATGGGTAATAATAAAAATCCTGTTTGATGTAAAATCCGAATCATTCAGCGACCGGCAATCCATCTGCTGGCTCACAGCCAGATCCCTGATAATTTTACCGGATATGAATTGCAAAGAGTGTCCGGATGTCTTATTGAATGCAAAAAAACGGGTAGAGAAATATTCTGTCCATTTTGTGCGCTCATGTTTTTTATTCAAATCCCTGTCTCCGTCGCGGATAATAAGAATACCTCCCGGCCGAAGCGCATTCATGCATTTTCGGATCAGTATCTCCTGCTGGCCGGGAAGAATATAATGCAGGGTATCCGATAAAATAATGGCGTCCGCCGGTACCACGTCCAGTTCGTTCACATTTTTTGTTACGAAATGAATATTTGTATCCCGGCTGAAACAATGATTGGCAACGGCTATTTTTTCCTCGTCATAATCATACCCGATCAGGTCCCGTTCCGGTGCCGCAAACCGGAGCATATAACTCATAAATCCGTATCCGCAACCAATATCCAGAATACGGCCCTGCCTGGGCAGCAGATCATGAAACACCTGGTAATTATTTTCCAGGCGGATCTTTACGCGCAGATACCATTCGAGCACCGGGCCTTTATATATATAATTACAGATGAGCAGCTCTTTAAAAAACCGGGGCTGCTCCACTTCCTGTTTCAGCTTTTCATATTGCTGTCTGAAAAACCGTCCTATGAATTTCGCTTTTTCCGTATAGTCTACACCAAAATAAAGATCGCCCGGTTTTACCCTCGGAAGATATTTGATGGTGATATAACCATCCTTTAATAAAAAATCACCCTTTGACATCGTATATCCCGTTCCATGAATCACAATGGGCAATATGTCCAGTTCTAATTTTTCTGCGATAAAAAATGCGCCTTTATGAAAACGCCTGACCTGTTCATCTGCTGATCTTGTTCCCTCTGGAAATATAGCAATAGAAAATCCGGCTTTCACCTGCGACTCCATATAGTCAATACTATTTTCTATGCCCCTGGCCACCGGATAGTATCCCGCAATCCTCACCAGCAGACCAAAAACAGGCGAATTCCAAACCCAGTGATTTGTCAATAAAATAACTTTGGGATGGAGCATGGTCATGATCAGGATATCTAGGAAAGACTGGTGGTTGGCAATCATCACGCAGGGTCTTGAAAAATCCTCTTTCTGTGGATTGATGATTTTCTTTTTTACATTTCCCATGATATAGATAACCGACCAGGTATAATGAGAAAGTACCCAGTGATATATATAACGCGCACGTGCACCCGCAAACGGATTCAATCTCAGAATAATGATTCCGAGCAGGGTAACCATCCAGCTCCCGATAGCGAAATAACTAAGAGAAAAAATGGACTTTACCAGGCCGGCAGCGGTCCAGGGAAAAAGCCCCTTCCGGATCCTGTTCCGGATAATGAAATCAAAGAAAAAAGGAATCAGCACCTGCGCAATTAAAACAACACTTAAAATACCCGTGATGGATATCAGGGCGATCGAGCGGAGTGCCGGATGCCTCGCGAAAATCAAAACACCCAAACCGGCAAGCGTCGTAACGGCGGACAAAACGATAGACGATTTGTAACTGGAAAGATTCTTTTTACCTGTTTTATATTCCTGCAACAGGCCGTCCATGATAAAAAGGCTATAGTCGTCTCCCAATCCGAAAATAAGCGCCGACAAAATAATATTCACAATATTAAACTGTAACCCGGCGATGCCCATGATTCCCAGGATCCATACAAACGCAATGACCATCGGAATAAATGAAACCAGGGCAAGCTCTATTCTGCCGTAAGTAATCAACAGTACAAAAAATACGAGCAGCGAAACCATCCACCCGATCTGGTTAAAATCTGCTGTTACAACATCCAGGAGTTTCGAAGTCATGTATTGTTTGTCGATCACTGTCACATTCGGGTTCGCAGAAAATGTCTGATAAACCAGCTTTTTATCTCCGGGTTCAACTTTCAACAGGCTGATCAGGGAAACATGGCCCGGTTTATCTATGATATAGTCATTCGCAAATCCAGTTCTCAGTTGATTCGTTTCGGAAGAAACGAGCGGAACAAAATGACTGTTTAACAGCTGACTAAACTGATCAAACGCAGAGGCTCTGAATCCGGTCTGCTCACCCGTTATTTTCAGATTATTTAAAAGGTTTGTTTTTCTTTCGGCTGTCCAGTAGGCATTCCAGTAATTTATTCTTGCCCTTTGAAGGGAGTCGGAAATAAATAATTGAAAAACACCCGAATATTTTTTTACAATGTTTTTTTCCTGCAGCGCGCTGATCGTAATATTTGCTGATTCCTGTCTTTTCAGCGCGGACTCCAGGTTTTTATCTTCTGTAACCAGGTAAACGGAACGCAGACTATAAGCATTGATTTTATCCAGTACAGATTCCGCCTTTTTCAAATTGTCGGACATATAGTTCATATGCATCATGTCCTCATCGAATCCTACCCTGTTTATAAAAAAAGCAAATACGATGGTCAGTATGAAAATGACGGCCAGTAGCCATTTGTTTTTTTCCGGATGATAGTCCGCGATCCGGTGAATCCACGAATCTCTTTCTGAATTGGCACGTGAACCTGCTTTTAATTTCGGCGCGGATATTAATTGGGGAAGAAAAATAAGTGAACTCAGAGAAGCTCCGATCAGACTGAATGCCGCGAACAATCCCAGATCCTTTAATATTTCTGACCTGACAAACTGCAGGCAAAGAAATCCGCCAATGGTTGTAAACCCACCGATGGTGAGCGGAAAGGTCAGGTCCTGCAACACCAACCGCATATCCCTGCGGTGACGGAAATGATTATATACATGAAGGGAATAATTGATAGCGATCCCCAATACGATGGATCCCGCTGCCAGCGCAATGACGGAGATGGTGCCCTTGATCCAGTAAATTAAACTGAGAGAAAATAAAGCGCCAAGGATCACCGGCAGTAAAATCAGAAAGGGAGCCCTTTTCTTTTTGAAATACCAGCTGATAAATAAAATCAGGAATAATGAAGTAATGCTCAATGTCAGGACCGAGTCTCTTCTGAGCTGTAAAGCGTTGCCGGCTGCCACCGCCACGCTGCCAAAATAATTTGCCTGCACCCTGCCAAATCCATTCGCCTGGAGTTTTGAAATTATCTGATCCATGCCATTCAGCAGCTCATTATTCTTTCCCGTATTGCCGGAAGGGAAAGCCGGACTGACAAATAGTAACATATAACGCCCGTCACTACGAACGATATGGCCGTCGTATAAATCAAAATTTTCATCATACTGCAGCTGTCTGATCTTTCTGAATGCCGGAGTTCCCAGGCCAACCGGATCCCTTTCAATAAATGGTTTCATTACAAAGCCGGCAGGTGATGATAGTGTCTGGAGATCCTTCGACAGAATTTCCTTCAGTTTCTCCGGATCTTTCAAACTGTCCATGAACAGATAATCGCGGGGTTCAAGAAATACTGGCAGATGATCCCTTACGATTTGTATCAGTTGCGGCGCCAGGCTGTCGTTCACCTGTTCATCGACCGAACGTATCAAAAATGAATATTGATCCCGGAGTCTGTTTGAAAATGAATCAGAGAAGGTCGCCAGGATATCAGGAGAATTCTGTGAACTATCTTTCAGTGAAACCATCAACACCAGTTTGTCGGCAAAACGGGCATTTTGTAAAATCTGATTCAGCTTTTCTGACTGCTGATCTTTTGGAAGAATTTTAGAAATGTCTTCTTCCGGTTTTATTTTAAGGGCATAAAATCCTGTGACCCCGAACAGTGCTATAAACACCGTGAAAAATATTTTCCGGTGAGATGTGAAATACGAGTAGATATGAAGAAATAGGTTCGCCATTACTAAACGACTGCCTGATTTTTTTTGCCGAATAATTGAAGCAAAAGATAAGTGATCAATCCGGCAACCAAACCGGCTGTTATTGCCAGACTGATACTGCCGGCCAGGTATTGTTTGAAGTTATAACGGATCGCTGATAAACTCAGTGTTTTCGTAAGGGAAATCACATGTGCGTTGGCTGGCATCCAAAACGCCCCGAAACGGTAGCTGGCATATATGATCAGCGGGATCATCGGCGGGATACTGATGTTTGCAAAAACAATCACCAGTCCTTTGTTGAGCCGCAACAAAACGGCAAAAAATATGGCTGCCAGCAGTTGAAAACCCCAGATGGGTATAATTCCCATGAAAATGCCAAATGCCACCGAAACAGATTTCCGGATTTTACTTTGCGAAGGATCAAAAAGCTCATCTATAAATACTTCTTTCCATTTCTGTTTCAGGAACAGTCTTCTTAACAGGTCCCTCGGTTTGATGTAGAGAAAACTGATAAGAACGAGGAAAGTATTCAGTATGCTGATCCTGGTAAAGTCGGCAAAGGGCCTGAAATGCGAAACTCTTTCAGCCGCAGGCGCATAATAAACCGAAACCGGGACGGAGATAACCGGTATGCCATTCCATGCCGACAATACCAGGACTTCAATTTCAAATTCAAAACGGCGGGTTATAAAAGTCATAGACCGTAATCGCTGTACAGGATAAAGACGAAAACCGGACTGCGTGTCCGGTAAATTGATGCCCGTTTCAACTTTGAACCAGAAATTTGAAAACCGGTGCCCGAAACTGCTCTTCCCCGGTACAGATGACTGATTCATATTGCGCGCACCGACGACCAGGGCACCGGGATTTTTTTCCAGGCAATCAAGAAAAGCAGGAATGTCCCCGGCGAAATGCTGACCATCCGAATCGATCGATATGGCATATTGAAATCCCAGGTTAACAGCAGCCCTGAATCCTCTCCGGAGTGCGATTCCTTTACCCTTGTTCGGTGAATAGGATATGGAGTGAATTCCGGTAAAGCCATCCAGGATTTTTTGTGTTTCATCCGTAGATCCGTCGTTCACCACGATGATATACGCAGCGAAATGCTGCAGGTCGCCCAATAAAAGAGCCAGGGTCTTCGCATTATTATAGGTGGGTACGATAATACAGACCTTCAATATTTCAAACCGGCGCTGATTAATTGTTAATTGTAAATGGTTAATGGTTAATCTTTTT
>DASXKM010000167.1:0-3976 GCA_036496825.1 Puia sp.
TCGCACAGAAAGATGCATTTTTGTGTGCGGCCAAGGGAGTCAGTATTGGTATCGCTTTTCAACGCAGACTGGGCACAGGTGTTTTCGGAGGGGAAGGTTTTATCATGGAAAAACTGGACGGTGACGGGCTGGCATTCGTTCATGCCGGTGGATATATTTTGGAAAAAGAACTAAAACAGGGCGAAATTCTGAAAGTTGACACCGGATGCGTGGTTGCTTATACACCTACCATTGATTTTGATATTGAATTTATCCGTGGCATACGCAATTGGATGTTCGGCGGTGAGGGACTGTTTTTTGCCGTGATGCGTGGCCCCGGTAAAGTCTGGATTCAATCCCTGCCGATCAGCCGGTTGGCGAGCCGGATCATTCAGTATAGTCCGCAGCTTGGAAACAGAAGAGAAGAAGGGAGCATTTTGGGCGGACTCGGTAGTTTGCTTGGTGGAGACAGATAATATTAATTGTCAATTGTTAATTGTCAGTTGTCAATTGGAGTAATTAAAAAAGCCCCGAAAGTTTGAATCCTGATAACTTTCGGGGCTTAGTCTTTTTGTTATTCTCTAGAAGAATTATTTCCTGTTCGCGAGTTTTGCAAGCAGGCGAAGAATTTCGAGATAAAGCCATACAATGGTAACGAGTAAACCGAAAGCTCCATACCACTCCATGTATTTTGGCGCGCCGGCAGCAACCCCTTTTTCTATCATATCAAAATCAAGAAGCAGGTTTAATGCCGCAATGCCGACGACAAATAAGGAAAATACAATTCCCAATGTAGATCCTTCATGTATGAAAGCGATATCCACATGGAACATGCGTAACACGACCGCCAGTAGATAAAAAATCGCAATGCCGGCGGTGGCAATAAAAATGATGGACCGGAATTGCTCTGTTACTTTAATAATTCTGAAACGATATAATAGGTACATCGCTATCACGGCTCCAAAAGTCAGCAGTACAGCCTGGGTTACTATTCCCGGTGCGGTTTTAGCAAATACATTATTATAAATGGCAGAAATACCGCCGAGGAAAACGCCTTCAAACAAAGCATAAACCGGAGTCAGATAAGCTGCCCATTCTTTTTTGAATATAACGACAATCGCTGTAATAAAACCGAGTATGGCGCCACCCATCGTATACGGCATTACATCCACCCCGTCATAAAATGCTTTCCATGTTAAGGAGGCAGATGCCATAACGAGTAAAAACAGCATGAAAAACTTATTCAGTGTTCCCCTTTCAGTCATGACGCCTGATCCGGGAATGGTAATCGTATTCTGGAAGACATTCATCGCAGGATTACCGGATTTGAAAATAGCCATAGATTATTTGTTTAGGACTTGCAATTTAGTAAAAAGGAAATGCATTGTAAAGAGGTTCCTTCTGCTTTCACTGCTTAATACAATTTTAACAATACGGATCTTATTTCTGTGAACTTTGACCAGGGAATAAAGTGATTGGCGCCTGGTATCAATGTGATTTCGACGTTGGATGCATTCACCAGCATTTTCCTGCCATAATTTACGTTACCGGGCGGAACCCAGGTATCCATCTCCCCATGGATAAAGTAAACCGGACATGTTATTTTCGGAAAATCTTTTTCCAGCTGAACGAGATCTTTTTTCAGATACCAGAGTTCTTCATTGGATGGACGCATGGCGCCGGGAACCAGAAGATTCAGAGGTGTTTTATAAAGCCAGGGTCTCCATTTTTCAGGTTTTTCTTCCTTCGGATCGATAGATCCTGAAATCACAACGATTCCGGAGAAAGTTTTCGGATTATCGGCTGCCAGTTTTATAACCATGGGGCCCCCTAAAGAATGTCCGGCCAGGAACATAGGTTTTTGATTTGCCAGCAGATAAAAGAGTCTGCTGATCCAAATGGATTGTACGTCCAGATGTTGTGCCTGACCGAAATCGCTGTATCCGAAGCCTGGACGGTCAACCGATACCATTCTGAACTTTTGCAGCAATAAAGAATCTTTCATGTATTCCGCAAATGCATCCCAGCTTCCGGGTGAACCATGAATAAAAAAAAGGGTGGGTAAGGAATCACGGCCCGTCATGGCATAGTGAATATGTCTTCCTTCCACTTCTATGGTTTCCGTATGGAGTGTTACATGAGCTTTCGCAAATTCTTTTTTTGCCTCTGCATCTGTTTTACGAAAGCTCATACAACTCTGGGCTAAGAGAAGCCAGCTTATCAGGAATAATCCGGAAAGCAGTAGCATTTTCTTCTTAAAACCTGTCATTTTCTATGGTTTCTTGATCGGCGGTGGAGGTCTGTTTTCCCTGGGTGGTAAGGGCGGTCTGTTATTTTTCGGCGGAGGTCTGTTGTCCCTCTGCTGTTGTGACGGTTTGTTTTCTCTTGATTGTTGCGGAGGCCTGTTATCCCTTGATTGTTGAGGCGTCCTGCTATCTCTCGGTTGCTGTTGTGGTCTGTTATCTCTCCTTTGTTCCGAAGAGCCGGGTCTGTTATGTCTCTTTTTCCTGTCGGCATTATCCAGTGTTTTCAAGCTGAATTGCCCTGTCAG
Organism: Puia sp.; assembly: GCA_036496825.1. Lineage (GTDB taxonomy): Bacteria > Bacteroidota > Bacteroidia > Chitinophagales > Chitinophagaceae > Puia. The sequence goes on from DASXKM010000167.1 coordinate 2,531, forward strand.
GTCAACGTTTACCAACTCTTCCTTTGGTTTGCCGGTTGCTTCAACAGCACCCAGCTCATCAGGAATAATATTTTGCTTATTTTGATTTTTTATTTGTTTTACCCTTTCAATCAGCAGCGGGTATTGTTTATTGCTATCGGGTAACACATACCACATCAGGTTTTTAAAAATATCTTTTTTAACGAGCAGGGCTGTTCCCTTCGCAACCTGTAATGTGTCAGCGTTATCAGGAAACTGTTGCAAGGCATCCAGATAAGTATCCAGTTCGTAATTGAGGCAGCATTTTAATCTGCCGCACTGACCACTGAGTTTACTTTGATTGATGGAAAGATTCTGATAACGTGCAGCGGTTGTGTTTACAGATTTGAAATCTGTGAGCCAGGTGGAACAGCATAGTTCACGCCCGCAACTTCCGATCCCACCCACTTTACCGGCCTCCTGCCTGGCACCAATCTGGCGCATTTCAACTTTCACACGGAATTCGGAAGCGAAGATCTTTATGAGTTCCCTGAAATCTACCCGGTCGTCGGCAATATAGTAGAAGGTCGCTTTACGACCGTCAGCCTGAATTTCCACCTGCGATACTTTCATATCCAGTTTCAGCTGACGCGAAATTGCACGCGAACGGATCACAGCTTCCTTTTCACGGGCTTTATTTTGTTTCAGCAGGTCCAGATCACGATCGGAAGCACGACGGAGCACTTTTTTCATGTCCGGGTGAAACTCTTCAACCGACTTCTTCTTCATTTGTATTCTGACCAACTCTCCTGTTAAGCTTACTTCGCCTACGTCAAAACCACTTACACCTTCCACACTCACCATTTCACCCTTTTCAAAAATCTGTGTGGTTGTATTGCGAAAAAAATCTTTACGACTTCCCTGATTAAAACTTACCTCCATCACCCGGCATTCTGTTGCAGGATCATGGATTGGAAGATTTGAGAGCCAGTCATATACATTCATTCTATTACAACTTCCGGTGCCGCAGCTTCCATGGCTTTGGCATCCGCCTGGCTTGCCATCGGCAGTGCCACAATTAGAACATCCCATATATGTATATATTAACCAGCAAGTTGACAAATATACTCCTTTCTAGGTCACCACCGTCTCTTCCCGGTTTGCCAGGATATGATAGAGACGAATAGTCAACGCATGAAAAAGCATTTTAGCGTGTGCATTACGTTCTATATAATAAATTGATTTATTTACTTCTTCTACGATCACTTTCTGAGCCGACAGATCAGCTATCTTATTTAGTCTGAGTGCAAAATCCCTTTCAGAATCCGGCAAATCGGAGAGTGCCATATCAGACATGCGCAGCCTGACTGCCTGTTCCAGAAGATGGCTGAAATACTGCAGAAACTGTTTTTGTTTTTCACGACCTGTTTTTGCGATTTCTTCTACCCATTTTACCTGAGCTACGGGTCCAGATCGTAATACAGCGTT
>DASXKM010000168.1:0-4328 GCA_036496825.1 Puia sp.
AGAAAAAGTTTAAACTGGACACGGTGATTGTTACCCGGACCAAAAATTTTAACAGTCTGGCGGACAGTCTTGCTTACAGAGGTGCAATTAAAAAAGTTTATGGTCCTTTCACAATGGGGGGGCAGAAATTCCTGGTGCAGATCCTGGCCCGGTTGCCGAATACCTTTTACAAAATCAGTCAGATTTTTATCGATACCTCTGTTTTCAGATACAGGATGGCCGACAGTCTTGGCAGATCCATCCTGGCCAAACTGCAAAACCATCAGGACAGTTTTGAACACCTCGCACAAACTTATTCTATGGGTGGGGAGTCTGTGACAAAAGGCGATTTGGGATGGGTAGCCCGGGGAAGTATCATTCCTGCTATTGACAAACAACTTGCAAAATCCAAAAAAGGCGACGAATTTATGGTTTGGTCAAGCAATGGGCTTCATATCATAAAACTGACCGATGGTCCCAGACAGGACAATGGCGTGGCGCTTATGATGAGAGTCTTCTTATAAAAAGTAAAGGAGGCCCAGTTCGTATCCTTTTAACCCCAGACCTGTAATCGAACCAACGGTCTTTGCAGAAATCAGGGACTTTTGCCTGTATTCTTCCCTCGCGGCCACATTGCTGATGTGGACTTCTATAACGGGCGTTTTGACAGCAGTAATTGCATCTCCGATTGCTACAGAAGTATGTGTGTAAGCAGCTGCATTCAGGAGAATTCCATCATAATCAAATCCAACACGTTGCAATTCATTTACGAGCTCTCCTTCCACATTACTTTGAAAATAGTCGATTTGAACGGCAGGATATTTTTCTTTCAGTTCCTTTAAAAAGTCCTCAAATGTTTGTCTTCCGTAAATACCAGGCTCCCGAATTCCAAGCAGATTTAAATTGGGGCCGTTGATAATCGCAATTTTCATTTGGTAAATATAGGTAATTCGAAAACTGCTTTCCAAGGCAGAAAACCTCTTTACTCACTGTCAGGCAGGCCCGGATATAAGGAATATCATACCGATGGGAGGAATAATCCCCCCAATTTTTTTTATTCAATTCCTTGAACTATATTTGTCCATCTAATTTGTAGACTGCAAAATATGCTTCATTTATCTTCCTCCGCATATACCTGTTGTCCCTGTTGTAAGGGATGTTGTTGTTGTTGAAACTTCAATAATCAGCCTCATCTTTCTTCTTTCCTCTTTTAAACAGGTTTTTTGATACATGGACACAGCAGCAGACATAATAAATTCTAATATAAGCAGCCAGATCAGCAATTTATCCATTTCGGCTTCCCTGCATTTATTAATTGAACTCTTTCCAGGCCAGGTTTGTTTCTCCACCAGTTTCAGTGAAGAAGATCAGGTAATTCTGCATCATATTGTTTCCGAAAACCTGCCGGTTAACATTTTTACGCTGGATACCGGTCGCATGTTCAGCGAAACATATTCCGTTTGGTCAGCTACGCAGGAAAAATATGGAATCCATATCAAATCTTACGTTCCAAACTCCTCCCGATTGGAATCTTATATCAATCAGAAGGGACCTAATGCATTTTATGAATCTGTGGAAAATCGCAAGGAATGCTGTTTTATCCGGAAGGTGGAACCCTTAAAAAGAGCTCTTACCGGACAAAAAATATGGATAACCGGCATTCGCGCTGAACACTCAGGAAATCGCAGCCAGCTGAATCTGGTTGAATGGGATGAAGGCAACCGTTTGAACAAATACAATCCCCTGCTTCACTGGAATCTGGAACAGGTAAAAAGATACATTTCTGAAAACGAAGTCCCTTATAACATATTACACGATCGCGGTTTTGTAAGCATCGGATGTCAGCCCTGTACCCGCGCCATACGGCCGGGGGAAGAATTCCGCGCAGGCAGGTGGTGGTGGGAAGACGCGGATAAGAAAGAGTGTGGATTACACGAGAATACAAGTCTGAAAGTCTGAAAGACTGGAAGTCTGGAAGTCATTATAGCACTTCCAGTCTTTCAGTCTTCCAGTCTTCCACACTAAAAAGATATTATGGATTATTTAGACGAATTAGAATCAGAAGCAATCTACATCTTCCGGGAAGTGGCGGGCCAATTTGAAAAACCAGCCCTTCTTTTTAGCGGAGGAAAGGATTCCATTACGCTGGTCCATCTGGCACTGAAAGCCTTCAGACCCGGGAAATTCCCTTTTCCTCTTGTACATATAGATACCGGTCACAATTTTAAGGAAGCCCTGGACTACCGGGACCGGCTGGCAGCCACGATTGGTGAAAAACTCATCGTTCGAAACGTCGAAGACACCATCCGGTTAAAATCTTTAAAGGAGCCCGGTGGAAAATTCGCCAGTCGCAATGCGCTACAAACTTACACGCTGCTTGATACCATTGAAGAATTTGGATTTGATGCCTGCATCGGTGGAGCTCGGAGAGATGAAGAAAAAGCAAGGGCAAAGGAGAGAATATTTTCTGTGCGGGATGAGTTCGGACAGTGGGATCCGAAGAGACAGAGACCCGAGCTCTGGAATATTTATAATGGCAAAATTCAAAAGGGAGAAAATGTTCGTGTGTTCCCGATAAGCAACTGGACTGAACTTGATATCTGGAATTATATCCGTCGTGAAAAAATCGATCTCCCGACGATTTATTTTTCTCACGAAAGGGATGTGATTTCGCATGAAGGTCAGCTGGTAGCTGTTTCTTCCTTTATCCGTTTGGAGGAAACAGATCAGGTTATGCGAAAATCCGTGAGGTATCGCACGGTCGGTGATATGACCTGCACGGCGGCTGTCGAATCTTCTGCGAGTAATATTGATGATATTATCAATGAAATCATTCTTACCCGCACGAGCGAACGCGGTGAAACACGTATTGACGACAGGATTTCCGAGGCTGCCATGGAAGACAGAAAAAAGAACGGATATTTTTAATTAATTAATTCCCTAATGGATCTTTTACGATTTATAACAGCAGGAAGTGTAGATGATGGAAAGAGTACCCTCATCGGCAGATTACTTTATGATAGTAAAAGCATACTGAGTGATCAGCTGGAAGCTTTGGAAAGGCACAGTAAAAACAAGGAAGAAGGAAGCATAGATCTGGCATTGCTCACGGATGGCCTTCGTGCTGAAAGGGAACAGGGTATCACTATTGATGTCGCTTATAAATATTTCAGTACGCCAAAAAGGAAATTCATCATTGCAGACGCACCGGGCCATATCCAGTATACGCGTAATATGGTTACAGGCGCATCCAATGCCCAGCTGATGATCATTCTGGTGGATGCGCGTAATGGCATCGTTGAACAAACCAGACGCCACACCATCATCGCATCGTTGCTGAATATGCCGCATGTGGTTGTGGCAATAAACAAAATGGACCTCGTAGAATTTTCCCAGGACATTTATAATAATATCGTCATCGAATATGCATCGATCGCGAAATCGCTGGGTCTGCAGAATGTCAGTTATATCCCCATCAGTGCTTTAAACGGCGACAATATTGTTGACAAATCTGACAATATGAACTGGTATGAAGGGCCATGTCTGCTGGATTTTCTGGAAACCATTTCTATAGATTCAGAAATCAATCTGACACATGCACGTATGCCTGTGCAATATGTAATACGTCCGCAAACAGAGGAACTGCCCGATTATCGTGGTTATACAGGAAAGATAGTCAGTGGCACGTACCGGGTGGGTGATGAAATTATCGTCTTACCGGCGGGCCACAAAAGCAGACTTACCCAGATCGAAACAAACCGTCAGAACGTAAATGAAGCAGTTGCCGGACAGGCTGTCATTCTGCACCTCGAAGATGATATCGATATCAGTCGCGGGGATGTACTGGTTAAAAATGATCATCCTCCATTGATCGGTCAGGATCTGGAAGTTTTACTATGCTGGATGGATAGCAAACCGCTGAAACCAGGCAATAAATATCTGGTTCAGCATAACAGCCGCCGGGTTAAATCAGTGGTCAAGGAAATCGAATACCGGCTCGATGTGAATTCGCTTGAAAAAGTGGAAGGCATTGAGAGTGTAGGGCTGAATGAAATAGTGCGTGCGAAAATAAAAACAGCCTCTCCCCTGGCCTATGATCTGTATAAGGATTTGCGGGTGAACGGAGGTCTCATTTTAATTGACGAAACCAGCAACGTAACAGTCGGAGCCTGCATGATTCAATAATAATTTTAATTACGAAAGCGGATGAACCATCACAAACAAATACAAAAAGTAATTTTCGCAGGCGCCGGACCCGGTGACCCGGAATTAATTACGATGAAAACAATCAGGCATTTGAAAAATGCCGAAGTGATTATCACCGACCGTCTCGTAAGTGAAGTAATTCT
>DASXKM010000169.1:0-11483 GCA_036496825.1 Puia sp.
ATCATTATAAACGAAAGTCAGGTACTAAAAGAAAAAGTCGGCGCCACCCTCATTCTGGTTCCGGATGCCTACGGGGCATTTGCATCCCTTCTTTCCAAGTACCAGGAAATGATGAATCAGCAACTCACCGGCATTCAGGAACCTGCCTATATCTCGAAAACGGCCTCGCTCGCAGACAATGTTTTTATTGGCGCCTTCGCTTTTATAGGAAACAATGTAAAACTTGGGAAAAATGTAAAAATCTATCCGCAGTCGTATATCGGAGACGATGTGTCGATTGGCGATCATTCCGTTATTTATCCCGGCGTTAAGATTTACCACCGGTGTGTGATTGGAGAGCACGTGACCATTCATGCCGGTTCGGTGATTGGTGCAGATGGATTTGGCTTCGCACCGCAACCGGATGGCAGTTTCAAAAAAATTCCGCAAATGGGGAATGTAGTCATTGAAGATTATGTGGAAGTGGGCTCCAATGCAACGATCGACCGTGCGACGATTGGATCCACCCTGATTAAAAAAGGCGTGAAACTGGACAATCTGATTCAGATTGCGCATAACGTGGAAATCGGCAGCAATACTGTTATTGCAGCTCAAAGCGGGGTCTCGGGCAGTACCAAGCTCGGAAAAAACGTAATGGTAGGCGGACAGGTCGGTATCGTGGGTCATATACAGATCGCAGATGGAAGTAAGATTAATGCGCAAAGCGGTGTTACAAAATCCATGAAAATCCCCAACAGTGCGGTAACAGGCAGCCCGGCATTTGATTATACCAGCGCGCTGCGCGCACAGGCGGCCGCCCGCAAACTTCCTGAATTTGAAAAAAGAATTATTGAGCTGGAAAAGATTATACAGCAATTTTTAGCAGAAAAAGTCTGATCAGGCTGAAGGCTGATGGCTGAAGGCTTAGGGCTTAAAGCCTAAAGCTGAAAGCCAAAAAGTTATCTTAAATTTCGTAACCGAAAAATATTTACATGGCGGACCAAGCTGCGTTTCTCAGTGCTGTGAAATCAGGATATACTTTCAAATCCGAATCCGTCAAAATCGGAATCGGCATGCTGGATGGTAAGACGGTTACCGGAGCCGATGTCAACCTTCCTTTAAAAACTATGAACCGCCATGGATTAATTGCGGGCGCGACCGGTACCGGTAAAACAAAAACGCTGCAGATGATCACCGAGTCACTGAGTAATGCCAGTGTCCCCGTACTGGTGATGGATATCAAAGGAGACCTGAGTGGGATTGCCGCTCCAGGTACAGTCAATGATAAAATTACCGATCGTTGCAACGCGATTGGTATCAAATATGAACCACAGGCTTTCCCTGTGGAATTCATGACGCTGAGTAACGAGAAGGGAGTTCGCTTACGCGCCACCGTGAGTGAGTTTGGTCCCATCTTACTATCGCGTATCCTTGAATTAAATGACACACAGGAAGGACTCGTCGCGATGATATTTAAATATTGTGACGATAATAAACTGCCTCTCCTGGACCTGAAAGATTTTATAAAAGTGCTTCAATATATTTCCAACGAAGGAAAAACAGAAATACAACAGGCGTACGGTCAGATCGCCACAACGTCAACCGGAACCATCCTGAGAAAAGTAATCGGTTTGCAACAGCAGGGTGCCGATGTCTTTTTTGGCGAGAAGAGCTTTGAAGTCGCAGACCTGATGAGAATTTCAGACGACGGCCGGGGAGAAGTGAATGTTTTAAGGGTGACGGATCTGCAGGATAAGCCGAAGTTATTTTCAACATTCATGCTACAGTTGCTGGCTGAATTATATGCCTCCTGTCCGGAAGAAGGGGATCTTGAAAAACCAAAGCTGGTTATTTTTATTGATGAGGCACACCTGGTATTTGAAGAAGCCAGCGATGCACTCCTGAAACAAATCGAGACGATTGTAAAATTGATCAGGTCCAAAGGCATCGGCATTTTTTTCTGCACGCAAAATCCAACCGATGTTCCTGCCGGTGTACTGGCCCAACTCGGATTGAAGGTCCAGCACGCCCTTCGCGCATTTACCGCCAATGACCGTAAAGCCATCAAACAGGCGGCGGAGAATTATCCGACCAGTGTATTTTATAAAACAGAAGATCTGATTACCGGACTGGGGATCGGAGAAGCACTCGTGACGATGCTTGATGAGAAAGGCGTTCCTACACCACTGGTGCATTGTATGATGGCACCGCCAAAAAGCCGGATGGATATTTTAACGCCGGGAGAAATTGATGCCATTACAGCGAAATCCAAACTCATTCCAAAATATAATCAGGTAATTGATAGTGAAAGTGCCTATGAAATTCTTACACAGAAACTTCAGGATGCGGCGAATAAAAGTCCGGCAGGCCCGGCTAAACCCGGTGCCAAACCAGAGCCATCAACCCTGGACAAGATTCTGAATAGCGGGGCAGCCAAACAGGTAGAAAGAACAGCAGCCAGTATGATCACCCGAGGCCTGCTCGGTGCACTGGGGCTTGGGGGAAGGAGTAGTTCTAAAAAGTCTGGCTGGTTTTAATACAAAAAAACCTTTCATATGAAACATACACATCAATCTTTGAACCGGAGAAAATTTCTCCGGCATTCTGCATTAACCACTCTCGGCGCAGGCGCGTTGAGCATTGTTCCCTTATTGGATTTTGCTCAATCCGCCCCCGATCCGACCATCAATATCATTGGACCCAGGGAAGGATATTCGCCGCAAATCGGCATTTTGGTATCACAATTGGATTGGGTCAGGGCGAGTGTGATCAGCGCCACAAAAGGGTTGACGCAGCCGGAGCTCGACTTTCTGGTCGATGCTCAATCCAATACCATCGGGGCGCTGCTCTTCCATTTAGCCGCTACGGACGCAGTATATCAGGACCTTACTTTTTACAATTTGAATGACTTCAGTCCGGCGAATAAAAAGAAATTTGGCGTGGCGATGGAACTGGGCGACGAAGCAAGAAAACAAATAAAGGGGAATGATCTGAATTTTTATATTTCACTTATGACGGAAGTTCGTGAAAGCACACTGAAGGAATTTAAAAACAGGGATGATAAATGGTTCCAGACAGTAGACCCTGAATTCTTTGGTGGCCCGACGAATAATTTCTGCAAATGGTTTCATGTGTGTGAGCACGAAGCAAATCATCGCGGACAGATGACTGTCATCAGAAAACGTTTGCCGGGAACACATCAAAAGGAAGGGGGAATGAGTTGAAAAAGCGCTGGAAGCAGAAGGCCTAAAGCTTAAGGCCTAAAGCCCAAGGCCCAAAACCCAACGACCTTCCCGCCAATTAACAACTAACAACTAACAACTGACAACTGATTTAGCGTCTTCCTCTAAATCCACCGCCACCAAAACCTCCGCCACCAAATCCGCCGCCACCAAAGCGGTCGCCGCCACCGCCGCCACCAAAACCTCCACCGCCGCCGCCCCAACGACTGGCACCAGCGTTTCCACGGCTGCGGTCCTGTGCGGCGCTGGATATTTCTGGAGAAGGAGCACTCGCAGAAGGTCTGGATGCAGTTGATGCTGGTTTTGCCGATGTCATGGAAGATGGTTTTGCACCAGAGGCAGAGGACCAGCTTCCGTTGCCGCCGTATTTATTCCAGCCGTTACCGGTATTTTTATAAACGTTTCCGTCCTTGGAGGCATACATATCGCCATTGGACGCTTTGGCAACACCTCCGCTGCCGTTGGGACCGGTTCCCGCAACGGCTTTTCCGCCATTCGTATTTCTGGCTCCGGCAACGGACTGACCTGCGTCATTGGTTGCATGGGCTGTTTGTGTTGCTGTGCCATGTCCATTATTATAAACCGAGGTTCCGGCCTGCCCGTAAGCACCTGAACCCTGGCGTGTCGCTGCAGATGCTCCTGTATAGGGATTATATGCCTGTCCCGCACTTCTTGTTCCATAGGGCGTGGACACTGATGCACCTCTCGCCATGGTACCGGTGTATGGATTATAAGACTGACCTACTGTTCTGGATCCGTATGGGCCATACGCCGTTGCACTCCTTGCATATGTTCCGGTATAGGAATTATAGGAGGCCCTGTATGTAACACCGCCGTAAGCATATGGATGATATGCGTAAGCACCGTAAGTATATATTCCTCCGTAACAAATCGGGAATCCAACCGGTGGATAGTAATAATAAGGTGGCGCATACCAGCCGGTGCCCGATGCGATTATTGCTCCTACTCCAATACCAACAATAAATGCACCCATGTATCCCGCAGTATAACTTGCCTGAACTGTTCCGGTACTGGTGACTGTCTGCGTAACATACGTCACATTGTAAACAGGAGAACTGGCTGGTATGCTGTAAATAGATTGGGGAATGGATGTGGCGACCACCCAGGGTCCTTGTGGCGAAGAGGACACATACCACAACGCATTGATACAGGCATAATATGAATTACTGCTTACCATGATCACTTTATCTGTTGTGTTTTGTGCATAGGAAAGCGACGTGCCATCGATGCCAACAAATTTTGGATCACCGGAATAACTGATCGTGACCGGCGGAACTGCCTTGGGATCCACCGTTACCTTGGTTGGAATTTCAGCGATCATCACGGCATCCGCTGCCTGATCGGTTCCGGGTACAGCACTCAATACGGCAGCCGCCGGACTGGACTCCGGAATATTCGCAAAATCTGCGGGGAGATTTGGCGTTGCATAAACCCAGGGACCGTTTAAACCGGGTGCACTGAACCATCTTCCGGATGACAGGAAATAATATGACGAGGTTTGACCGGAAAAGAAAATATAACTGGATGTATTGGAGGCATAGGTTAAGCTTGTTCCGGGAATTAATTTCATAGCTGGCTGCCCCTGGAAAAGAATGATTTCAGCCGGACTGGTAGAATAAAATACCATCGGAAAACCGGCTGATTTCGCTGGCGCGGGTACTGCTCCTGTTAAAACTTTTGTCCAGTTTTCATCCTTTGCCAATCCCGTCAAAGCCTTCGGAAGCTTGTTTGTAAAAGTCCAGGGTCCCTGCAACTGCTGAGCCGTCTGCCATTCCGTGCCATCAAAAAGATAATATAGATTTGTCTTCGGATCCTGAAACAATGGCCAGTTTGCATTAAACACATATTTCATTCCTCCTTTGCTTGCCTCTGTTGTAACCGCCTCGCCCTGCAACTGCAGCAGGATGGCGGGATTATTACTTACATAAATCGTGGGCGGATCATTCTTCAAATTGGAAGTGGCGGTTGGGCTGACTTTCTTGGGAGTTGCCGCAACGATCCGATCCATAGAAACAGTCACTGTTTTCGCCAGATCCAAAATGTCCTTCACTTTCTGCCCCATGGTTGCGGCCGTTGCCTGATCCAGAGAAGGGAAATGCACATCGATGACCGACAAATTTGTGATCGTAACCATTCTCGTATATGTATCTACGTTAGTAGCCGATGTCAGGTAAAGGACACCCACCTCTTCCTTTTGCTGGTAAGGTGTAAACGAAAAAGCCATCCTGAAATTCAGCGTTTCATAATTTGGCCAGTCTTCCACCTGGGGCGTATACAAAATCAGGACAGAACCATTATTCGTCAATTGTCTCGGCCATCCGGGATCCTGAGAAAAAATGTTTGAAGAAATAAGAATCAGCAGCGCGCACAGTACAAATTGCTTTTTCATAATATGATCGTTCGTGAATTTGAAAATGAAACCCGATGACGCTACCTGAAAATAAATTGCAAATGCTTACCTGCAAAAAGGTAAGCACATGAAATGATTAAAAAGTAACGAAGATAAAGTTAGCCCAGTTGACTAAAAATCGGATTTAATAAGGGCAGTTAACCGTTAAATACTAATTGAAAATGGAGAGCGATCAGTGTTGGGCGTTGAGCGTTGGGCGAATAGCGTTCCGAGATATGCGTTAAGCTTTCAGCCTTAAGTCCTATGCCTTAAGCCTTATGCTTTAACGAACCACGATCACAAATCCTTTTCTTAACTGCATGGCTTTTGTATCTGTATTCCGGTAAGAGGCCACCCATACGAATGTCCCGCTTTCGGCCGGCATACCATTATAGGTACCGTTCCAGCCTCTGCTGAAATCATTAGATAAGAAAACAATTTTCCCATACCGGTCAAAAATCTGCAGCCGGTATTCTGTCATATCGCAGGGCTGGAGAGGCCGGAAAATATCATTCACTCCGTCGCTGTTTGGTGTAAATGCATTGGGAAGAATAAGATCGCAAGCGCACACCTTTCTTGTAATATGTATAGCTGCCGTATCATACCCGCAGCCATTATGTGCGATCACCTGGTAGACACCGGAATCTCCGACGGGATAAGAAATCGCCGTGCTTCCATCCTGCCAGGCAAATTCATTCGCATTTGTTTTTACACGAAGAATAAATTCTTCGCCGACGCAAAGCGTAGTATCGCGGCCGATATTCAAATCCAGACTGTCATTAAAAGTTACCTGGAGACTGTCTTTATAAATACATTGGCCCACCTGTGCCACAACACTATATTTTCCCGGTTCATAAACGTAATAAGTAGATTGTTTTGTTTGATTCTGGTCGTCCCGCTGGGGCGGATCGGATAACCAGTTATATATTCCGGTTCCAAAATCCGCGTCTAGAATCAGCGTACTTCCCTTGCATATCGCGGTATCATGAAAGTCAAGATTTTTATTTCCGCGATACATGATTTGTACCGTATCCACTACTTCACATTGACTGGCAACGGTAACAAATGCCCAGTAAAAACCGGCCGCACTTACATTAATTGTTTGCGTTTGTTCTTTTGTGCTCCACATGTAAGCCGAAGCACCTGTCACATTCGCAGTTATGGGGAAAATTTCTTTAGGGCATAACAATGTGTCGGGCCCCAATGAAAATGGCGGAGCTGCGAAATTGGAGTATGTGATGTTCACCGTGTCCTTATAAGTTCCGCAACCCGGCACTGTAACAGTGGCAATATATTGACCACCGGGTGCCTGCGTCAACAGTTGTCCCAGAGTGGCACCTGCAATCAACGTTCCGTTCAGGTCCCAGCTGTAATTCCCATTCTGTGTGGCTGCATTCAACGTTAATGTATCCCCGGCACACATCAAATGATCGTCCCCCAGTTTGATCTTGGGAAGATTACTGAAGAATATACCAACTGAATCTGTTACTGCACATCCGTTAATTTTTACCGTGTATACGCCCGTCTTTTTTATCTGCAGAACGGATGTTATTGTCAGACTGTCGTCGTTCCACTGGTACGCCGCACCGGGAATGGATGGCGCGGTGAGGCTGGTGTCGCCTTTTTCACAGAGATATATGTCGGGACCGAAATCATAAGTAATGGGTGTGATCACATGAATGGTATCTGTTAACCGGATCGTATCACCGGCGTTGACGACGAGCAGGGAAACGGTGTAGTCACCCGGGCTGGAATACAAATGGGCTGGCATTTTTATACCGGCATTATTATAAATTCCGGAAGACGGATCTCCGAAATTCCATGCAACTTTTTGAGGGAAATCCACGCGGTTAAAAATGGACGCGTTAAACGCAATCTTATAATTGACGCAGGTGGAATTAAAGGTAATGCTGTCTTTCTGGCCGATTGCCGGAAAAAATGAAAAGCAGATACCCATCACCGTGAGAAAGTAATATTTAAATATTTTTATCAATTCGGCGCTTTTATCATAGTTCTTACCTGTTGAGTTGAACCGTATTGTAACCTCGCATAATAAACACCGGAGGCCAGATGGCCGCCATTAAATACAACCGTATATTCTCCTTTATCAAAGTCCGCGCTCACAGGAACGGCGATCAGTTTACCGGACACATCAAATATTTGCACCATCGTATATCCGCCATCCGTTTTAAATGTGATTGTCGTCGAAGTCACGAATGGATTCGGATCATTGCGAATCAGTTTATCACCCATCGTGTTTGGTGGCTGAACAACGGAACAGGCTGATGCCTCGATGATCGGCAGGTACTGATAATTTTTATATAACATCGTACTTACGTCAGCCGGGTCCACACAAAACCAGTCGCGGAGAACAGTTGCGTACACGGATCTGAAATCATATTGCATGGGAAGGCTCGAACCGGCGTCAAGTGACGAAGGCAGATCGGGCGGATTTCCAAGAACACCCTGTTTAACGGGTTCACCAAATAAGAACACCGGTTGGGCAGCCCCATGGTCCGTTCCCGCGCTACCATTGGATTTGATCCTTCTTCCAAATTCTGAAAAAGTCATACCCATTACGCGTTTGCCAATACCCAGTTGCGATACATCCGCCTGAAATGCGGTAATTGCCTCCGACAACTGTTTCAGCAATTGTGCATGATTGCCCGCAACCGTATTTCCCGCCTGCACCTGTCCGCCATGAGTATCAAAACCTCCCATACTTACCATGTACACTTTTGTTTTCAATCCACCGGCGATCAGCCTCGCCACTGTTTTCAACTGGGCGGCGAGATAATTATTTGCCGGATAAGGAGCCTGTGCAGCTGACTTTGCGGCGGCACTCACGATCACATCGGCGTACCGGTTCGTTTGTCTTGCGACTGTTCTGAGATAGGTCAGCTCTGTACCCATGGGTGAATCCGGCACTACATCCGTAGTCGTATTGATCAGATTATAAAAATCAATATCCGTTGGCACGGCCATGGCGGTAAAACCGCCAGGACCCATAAAACTTTCTGATATCACAGATCCAATTTGTATGGCCAGCGGATCGGGCATCGTTGCATTGGGATATCCGATTGGAAAATTCTCATAAGAAGCGCTCAGAAAGCGGCCGGCCCATCCGGTGGTGAGATATTGATCGGCATCAGCACCTGTGAGCCAGATATCCGTTGAACGAAAATGCGATTCATTTGGTTCCGGATATCCCACTGAATATAAAATTCCCAGCTTGTCTTCATTATATAATTTCTGCATCCCCGTCATGGCAGGATGCAGCCCGGATTTTGTATATCCTGTTAATGGAAGCACTTTATCTTCCGGAATAGCGATATTCTGACGAAGACCGATGTAGTCTCCATAATTTATCAGCGGTACAACCGTATTCAATCCATCATTGCCACCAGCCAGCTGGATAACGACAAAAATATGATCGTTATCCGCTGCACCGGCCAGCGTTTCAAAAAAACCGGCAGCACCAAATGCCTTCACAGTAAAACCATTCACGAGTGAAGGAAAGATGGCGGTTGCCGGAATCATATTTCTCAAAAAATGTCTTCTTTTCATAGCAGTGGATTCAGTTTACGAAAGATGATACTCCGGAAGATTCATCAGATATTTATATAAGGTCTGCAGCCGGGTGAATACGGTTCCTTTGGCAACACTGTCCGATGGATTGGCCGCGTAGGCATTCCAGGCATCGGTCCAGTAATAATCAGTTGTCAGTCCGCCGAGCAGAATGTTTTGTTTCAGACTCAGCGTGGTCTCAGCAGAGATTGGAACCCGGTATAATATATCCAGTGATTCACTGATTAATAAATTCGGATCAGCCGGATTCGCAAGAGAACTTGCAAATGCGATCGGATCGATCATCAGCGGAACCATATTCATCATCGTGCCTGTAGTAATCATCTGATCCGTGAATGCATTACGCTGTGTGTAGGTTACGGAATTAATCCATAGTTCGTGGTAGGCGGTTCCTTCATAATAAGCATACCATCCCGCCACTTCGGGAATCCGAAGAATTTCCTGTTGCAGCATGGCGGTTGTTTGTAAAATAGTTTCCCACGCGCTATAGGAAGATCCGTAATCAGCCGGATCAGGCATCTTTACCTGGAATTCACGCATCAGGCCCAACGCAAAATCCAGCGGGCTCTTGATCAAACAGGCGCTGGAATATGCCAGATTATAAAAGTGATCGCTTTTTAAAAGAACGGACATGACCGCAGATATGTCGTAACCGCTATTTCTAAAAACCGTTGCCAGCGGTGTAATGATATTCGCTTCAATGCCGGCATCGATCTTATAGTAAACAAAAAAACTATAAATCTGCCGGCAGATGAATTTAGCCGCTTCCTGCGTGCTGAAAATCATGTTCAGCAGGTCATCCAGTTCTCCCGCGCCTGCTGCACCTGACCGGCCGGTAATGATTGTACTTCCGTAAAAATTTGAGAAAGATTTATTCTGATCATCGTGACCCGCCATATCAAATACATAATTAAAATTACTGTCAACAGTGTGACCCGTTAGTACCCGCGCCGCTGCACGCACATCATCTTCTGTGTAATGAGAATCTGTTCCCTTCCCGATGGTATATAATTCCTGTAACTCCCTCCCGTAGTTTTCATTGGGAGATGTTTTTTTATTGGTATTTCCGTTGAGATAACAAAGCATGGCAGGACTCAGCGTCATTTGTTTTACCAGCTGCTTAAAATTTCCCAACGCATTTGAACGTAAGATGAGATAATAGTCATACCATGGCCGCGCCGGTATATCATCAATATGTAAAAGGGAGTCAACACCAAAATGATTATGCCAGAATAAAGTGAGCTTCTCGTGAATGCTTCTGTCTTCGTTTAACATCTGTCCGATCCACCAGCATTTCAGAGAATCCAGACGCATTTCATTCATCTCCGAATCGGGATAATCAACACCTGTGTTGATCCATGTATCCCAGGCAGCAACACCTGTCGGATCGGAATAACCGTTGGAGCTATATGAATTTAACGGAACCGTTGCGGGTACAGGTGTAGCAGTGAGTAACTGATCCACTGTCTGCGACATCGTTAAGCCGAGAAAATAATTGAGATCATCAACCTTCACTCCGAAAAGAGTTCTTTTCAGAAGGTGAACCACTTCAGTAGTTGTCCACTCACCGGTGTATTCGTCTAATCCATCTGCCAGCGCAAGATTTCTGCGCACCGTTTTACCCGATTGGGTAATGGTTAGTTTTTCCATGGATTGGTTGTTTTATAGGATTTGGATCGTACGCTTTGAAATAGCAATTAGTGTTCCAAAAACTGATTAATTTTGCATCCTAGAATCAAAGACATGGAGTTCAGAATTGAGAAAGATACGATGGGTGAAGTAAAAGTACCATCGGATGTTTATTATGGAGCGCAAACCCAGCGAAGCATCGAAAATTTTAAAATCGCTCAGGATGTCAGTCGTATGCCAAAAGAAATTATCCGTGCTTTTGCATACCTCAAAAAAGCGGCAGCACTTACAAACTTTGATGCCGGCATTCTTTCCGAAGAAAAAACAAAATTAATCGGGCAGGTTTCCGACGAGATCCTGGAAGGCGGTCTGGACGCGTATTTCCCGCTGGTCGTCTGGCAAACCGGCAGCGGCACACAGAGCAATATGAACGTGAATGAAGTAGTGGCTTACCGGGGTCATGTGTTACATGGAGGTTCATTAAGCGATAAGGAAAAGTTTTTGCATCCCAATGATGACGTCAACAAATCGCAGTCATCCAACGATACATTTCCCACAGCAATGCATATTGCCGCGTATAAAATAATAGTGGAAAATACGATACCCGGCATTGAAAAACTACGAGACACGCTGGC
>DASXKM010000170.1:0-5741 GCA_036496825.1 Puia sp.
AAGATTATCCGGACGGTTCCGAAAAAACCGGAAGTCGTCCTTTGCCGTTTAGCAGGGAACTGTTTATCGAACAGGAAGACTTCATGGAAATTCCCCCAAAGAAGTTTTTCAGGCTTTCACCAGGTAAACGGGTGAGATTAAAAAGCGCCTATATCATTCAATGTGATGAAGTCGTAAAGGATAATGAAGGTAAAATTATTGAGGTTCACTGTAGTTATTTGCCAGAAAGCAAGAGTGGTACTGATGCCTCCGGCCTGAAAGTGCAGGGAACATTGCACTGGGTCAGCAAGGCGCATGCTATACCTGTTGAGCTTCGATTATATGACCGTTTGTTCAGGGTTGAAAATCCAGCTACGGAAGAAGGTGATTTCAAAGATTATATTAATCCCGCTTCACTCGAAATAATAAAAACGGCTATGGCAGAACCTTCCCTGAGTCAGACAAATTCCGAGGAGCGATTCCAATTCCTCCGTAAAGGATATTTTTGTCTTGATAAGGAAAGCAGCCCCGGGAAACTGGTTTTTAACAGAACGGTCGGACTGAAAGACGGCTGGGCCAAAGAAGTCAGAAAAAGTTAATTTCCTGTGAATCGATAACCGGTCATTAACTATTTCCAGCTCTTCCTGCTCTCATTTGCTGCATATTTTTCGCTCTCCATTCCTGATATTGTTTGAAAAGCGAATCTCCCAATACGGGTTCAATTCTTTTATCAGCCTGATCAGTAATGGCCTTCATTTTTGCTTTTTTTTCATCCTGGCTTAGACTTTGATCCTGGAAAATATCACGCATTTGTGGTCTGTATGACGAGTTGATGACAACTACGGAATCCGCCTGTACATCTGTCATTTTCAATTCAGTGATTAATTTTTGTTTCATTTGTGCTGCACGGGCTCCCGGATCACCGGCCTGGGCAAGCCCATTAACACATGTGAACAACGCCATTAACACAAAAGTGCATACTGCTGCATATTGTTTCATAAATTTTGAAGTTTTATTGAATCCATGTTGCCAAACCCATGCCAGACCGGCGTACTTATGCACTCTTTATTCAGGCGGCAGATGAGTTAACAGTATGTGGATTGATAAGACTTCAGAACTTCTGTAAATTGCATCAATGAAGCAATATTTGGATTTACTTCGTCATATAACAGAGCAGGGCATTCAAAAAAGTGACCGGACAGGAACCGGCACCCAGAGTTGCTTTGGTTATCAGATGCGTTTTGATTTAAAACAGGGATTTCCATTGGTTACTACCAAAAAACTTCATCTGAAAAGCATTATATACGAATTGTTATGGTTTCTGAAAGGAGATACTAATATTTCTTATTTAAATGAACACGGCGTCCGGATATGGGATGAATGGGCGAACGAACTGGGAGAGTTGGGGCCGGTATATGGGAAACAATGGAGAAGCTGGTCAGGAGCTGATGGAAAACAAATCGACCAGATCAGCGATCTGATCCAACAAATAAAAGCTAATCCCGACAGCAGGCGACTAATCATCAGCGCCTGGAATGTTGCGGAATTAACTCAGATGGCGTTGATGCCCTGTCATGTTTTATTTCAATTTTATGTAACGCCTCCGGAGACTCCGGCTAACCGTGGGCGATTAAGCTGTCAACTTTACCAGCGAAGTGCAGATGTTTTCCTGGGTGTTCCGTTTAATATAGCTTCGTACGCTCTGTTAACACTGATGATTGCACAGGTAACCGGTCTGGATCCGGGAGAATTTATACATTCTTTTGGCGATGTACACCTTTACAATAACCACCGCGAACAAGCAACTCTTCAACTGACAAGAACTCCCAATGTCCTACCCCAAATGAAGTTAAATCCGGAAGTTAAAAATATATTTGATTTCCGGTTTGAAGATTTTCGTTTGGAAAATTATCTACCCCATCCTTCAATTAAAGCTCAGGTTGCAGTTTAAATACATCCTTATGAAGCTATCTATCATCGTTGCTGCATCTGAAAACAATGCCATCGGGAAAAATAACCAGATGTTATGGAATCTGCCCGAGGATATGCGTTTTTTCAAAAACACAACCTGGGGACTTCCTATTATCATGGGCAGAAAAACATTCGAGGCATTGGGCAGCAAGCCATTACCCGGAAGGTTCAATATTGTCATCAGCCGTAATCCTGTTTATACATCTGGAAATCCGGAAGTTCAATATGCCGACAGTCTTATCAATGCGATTGGACTGGCAAAAAAAATGGATGCTAAAGAGGCCTTTATTGGCGGTGGTGGACAGATTTACAAAGAATCCATATTGATTTGCGATACCATTTATATGACAAGAGTATTTGCATTGCTGGAAGGCGATGCCTTTTTCCCGGAAATACCCCTGGATGTCTTTCAAATGACTTATTCAAAAAAAGTATTGGCAGATGATAAGCATGCCTATGACATGGCCTTTCAAACCTGGGAAAAAATAAAAACAATACCCGAACATACCAGTTAAGAATACATGTATTCAAAATCGCAATTAGCTCTTAAATGGTTTCAATACTATGCGTTCGCTTCCAACGGAAAGGGACATGGTATCCATTCGCCTTTTGTTTATGAACTGATCAGGGAAGTTTTTAATGATGACCGCGACTATTATGCTTACAAGCTAATTGAGACAGTCAAGAAAGGTTTACTGCAGGATCGCAGGATATTAGATATTCACGATCTGGGGGCCGCCGCACGAAAAAAATCAAATTCCAAAAAATCAATTGCTGAGATTGCCCGCAACGCGGTATCAGAACAGAAATTCGGGCGATTATTATTTCGTCTCGCTAATTTCTATCGCGCCAGGGTTATCATGGAACTGGGCAGCTCTATCGGGATTTCTACTGCATACCTTGCATCTGCCGATACTGCCTCCCGGGTGGTAACCATTGAAGGGTCATCTGCCATTGCCGGCATTGCGTATGAGACTTTTCAAAAATTAAAACTCAACAACATCTCACAATCTACAGGAAGCTTTGAAAAAAATTTAACGGAGCAAATCGAAAGAAATCCTCCTTCAGACTTTGTTTTTATTGATGGGAATCATCGAAAAAAACCGGTACTTGAATATTTCGAACAATTTCTGAATAAAATTTCGTCTTCCTCGCTTATCGTCATACATGATATTCATTGGAGTCGTGAGATGGAAGAAGCCTGGGATGTTATACAGCATGACCCGCGTGTTAAAATGAGCATTGATATTTTTTCCGCGGGACTTGTATTTTTCCGAAATGAGTTCAGTGTAAAGCAGCAATTCGTAATTCGTTTTTGAACTAAAAAATCATTGGGTTCCTATTTGCCATTTGAATTGATCAGTTCGTTGAAAAAAATGGATCATTTTGATCCGGATGGCTTTCAGCGTGCTCATGATTCAGGTGAACAATTGGTTTCGGTTCATCTGAATGATCAAAAATGCATTTTTCGTCACGGTAAATGGTCAGATGAGATACCGGACCGTCCCTTTGATCTGGCAGGCCAGGTTCCCTGGGCGTCTGATGCTTTTTATCTGAAAAGTCGTCCATCCTTTACCATGGACCCCTTATTTCATGCAGGTACTTACTATGTTCAGGAAGCCTCCGGTATGTTTATATCTTATGCTTTAAAACATATTGCTGACCTCAGTCAAAAATTAAAGGTCCTGGATTTATGCGCTGCGCCTGGTGGAAAATCTACATTAGTTCAATCTCTGATTTCTCCGCAATCCTTTTTAGTCAGCAATGAAGTTATAAAAACGCGTGTACCAATATTGACGCAGAATATTACGAAATGGGGAAGAACCAATGGGATCGTTTCGAATAATGATCCCGCCCATTTCAAAAGAATTCCCGGTTTTTTTGATATACTGCTGATAGATGCACCGTGTAGCGGTAGTGGATTATATAGAAAAGATCCTGCAGCCGCCAGATCCTGGAGCACTGAGATGGTAAAACTTTGCAGTCAGCGTCAACAAAGGATACTATCTGATGCATGGGAATGTCTGAAAGAAGATGGCTTTCTGATATATTCGACCTGTTCCTATTCGAAAGAAGAAAATGAAGACATACTTGATTTTCTTTTCAGCCAGTATTCCTGCAAAACAATTGATCTGAATCCAGATCCTCTGTTCAATATTATCGAAACAAAATCTGATATGGCAGGCGCCACTGGTTACCGTTTTTATCCGGACAAGCTACGGGGTGAAGGATTTTTTATCGCTGTAATTCAGAAAAAACAAACAGCCGGTTCTGCAAAACCAGATCAGTATTCTAAGACTGACAACTCGAAGTCAGGCCATCAGAAAAAAACAGGAAAGAATTTACTGCCTGTTTCCAAAACTTCTGAGCATCAGATAAGGGAATGGGTTGAACCGGCTGGTTTGCAATATATAACCATTGAGGATTCAGTACATGCATTGACACCGGACTTAGCGAATCACTTCGAATTTTTAAGAAATAAACTCTATATGAAAAAGGCCGGTATCAGAATTGGAAAGGCAGGAGAACATGAATGGATTCCCGATCACGAACTGGCTTTGGGAAATATTCTGCGTCAGGAGTCCCCTTCAGTGCAAGTTTCTAAATCCGATGCGCTTCATTTCCTTCGGGGAAATCCTTTTGATGCCCCCTTGGGGGCGAAGGGCTGGCATACGGTTTGCTTCCTGGGTCAACGCCTGGGATGGGTTAAACTATTGGATAAAAGGATGAATAATTATTATCCGAAATCATGGCGGATCAGGCAATAGCTTTTTTTTAATGTTTCATTTGCAAGATTATTTAGCATCTTTGCGTTCATCCATAAATACCTGAAATGAAAAACGGGATCACCCTTATATTTTGCCTTATTTATATGGTTTCCAACGTTTATTCGCAGGATCCCCATCTTAGAATTGAAGGAACCCAAGGCAAATTCTACCTGACACATACGGTAGTGGCAAAAGAAAACTGGTATAGCATTGGTCGATTATTCAATTGTCCTCCACATGATATCGCCAGTTTTAACAATATGAATTTTGATAAGCCGCTTGAAGTTTCAACTATTATCAATATCCCACTGACGTCAGTCAATTTTGATCAAAAACAATTTAAATCATCCGGAGAATCACTCATTCCGGTATACCATGAAGTAGGAGACAAAGAATGGATATATAAAATCAGTTCTATTTATAACGATGTACCGGTAACAAGCCTCGAAAAATGGAACAAGATAAAAAGGGATGATGTAAAAAAGGGAACTGTATTAATCGTCGGATACCTGAGAGTAAAAACAGATCTGTCTCCCTTGGCAATGGGCATTTCATCAAATCCAGTAGCCAGTCCCGCAATGGCGGATGGTAATACAACAACACCATCTCAATCCACGCTCAAGCCGGCTGCAACATCTGTTGCCACAACCACATCAGCGGCGGCAGCTATTCCTGTAAGCAATTCACCTGAAAGAACGAACAATTATGCGGCTACTCACAGCAACGGTGGCTTTTTCAGTATTGATTACACAGGTACCGGGAAATCGACTACCGGTATGGCAGGAACTTTTAAAAGCACCAGCGGATGGACCGACGGAAAATATTATGCACTTATGAACAGCGTCACTATCGGATCAATCATCAGGGTAACTGCTACGAATGGCAAAACGATTTACGCAAAAGTGTTAGGTCAACTCCCTGATATGAAAGAAAGTGCCGGACTTCTGATTCGCATCAGCAACGCGGCTTCTGCGGAACTTGGTCTTGGAGAAGGTAAGTATTCAGTCGATGTAAAATATTGAA